>JBEDNN010000060.1:0-18653 GCA_041170585.1 Pseudomonadota bacterium
GTCTATCTGCTGGCTTAATAACCCATTGGCAGTATAAGTATACTTAAATGTTTTGCTTGTATTTAATAACGTATCTTTAGCCGTTATACTCGTTACATTGCCTTGAGCATCATAAGTATAATCGGTAATTAAATGCTCAACTTTAATTTGCGTCGGTAATTTAAATTGAGTATGCCAAACAGTTGAACATTAATATGGACTTACAAGCGAAGGGTGATTGATGTTTATGTCTAGTTAGGTTAGTTAAATATCCAGTAACCGACTGGGTACGGGTGTATATTAATACATGTTTATAACCTGTGTCTATATATGAATAGTAGAATTTGCATTTCTATATAACTTGTGTCTATGTATGAATAGTAGAATTTGCATGGGAATTTGCGTTGGGTTTTTAGCGGATTTTCATTTTTTCATTTTTTCATTTTTAAAACAGTGGGGGTCGGGGCGGTCAGCCGTGGGGGAAAATCTCTCTGTAACTTTTTGTAAATGAAAAAATAAATTTTACCCCCCTATACTATTTTTTTAGTGAAAAAATGAAAAAATGAAAATTTTCCTTTGTAACCCGCATTCCGCCTCATTTTCTTTTTTGCATTTTTATTTTCATTTTCATTTTTATTTTTAGTTTTTCATTTTTAAAATTGAAAACCCACCCAGTTTTTTACTTTGTAACAAACAAGTTACAAACAAGTTACAATTATCCTGCCCTTGTGCCTGTGAAAAAATGAAAATGAAAAAATGAAAATGAAAAAATGAAAAAATGAAAATCCATATTCTATATTCCTATGTAGAATATAAAAATATATCACATAGGAATATACCCTGCATTCGCAGGGTATAGGTTAAGGGTTCTTATGCCACTGTATTTTAAAAAGTGGGCCTGTAAAATCGTATGCTTTAGGTTTTGCCACACCATGGCATACGATGCCTCATTGTGTAATGAGATTTATTTTATACACGGATTGTTTGGTGAATGTTTACGCGTACCCAGTTGGTACGGTTCACCATCAGCAGTAATTGATACGTCGCGTATATTACAATCGCAGTGATATTATACCGTGTTATGTTATGGTTTTATAGTTCACTAGTAAGCCTAGCAGTAGCCTAGCAGTAGCCTAGCAGTAGCCTAGCAGTTGCCCAGCAGTATAACTATAAATCAAATTGTTAAAGATATATTTCTAAATGCCCGCAGTTTTTAATTAGTTATAAATAACGCATACCAAACGTAAAGCGACAATACAACGCATTACCTGTAATTGCCTGTACACGCAAAGCATGTACTTAATAAAAATATTGTGCATACCGCACAATATAAAACACTGGTAAACAATGCGTTATATTGTGCAGTATAGTAATTAGTTACTATACTGGTGGAACTTTACTTAACTGTATTTATATACTCATTCAATGTATTAACAAAGCTATAAACTTTTAAACTATTTTTATTATATTTCAAATATAATTCAAGTGCTTATTGTATACTAATCAATACTTTTTTGTAAAGTAAAGTTACAATATTAAGTTATAATACCATAAATACTATACAAAACAATAAAAACATTATGAAACTATGTCATTTTAATATCGGTTTAGAGCAGCCATTCTTTTTAATCGCGGGCCCTTGTGTCATTGAATCTGAACAATTACAAATGGACACTGCGGGGCTATTAAAAGAAATAACCAGTGAACTCAATATTCCGTTTATTTTTAAAAGTAGCTATGACAAAGCCAATCGTTCCAGCGGTATATCACTGCGTGGCCCTGGCATTGATGCTGGCTTGGACATTTTGGCAACAGTACGCCGTGAACTCAATATTCCTATACTTACTGATGTACACACAATCCAAGAGGTTGCCCAAGTCGCCAGCGTGGTGGATGTTTTACAAACACCTGCTTTTTTGTGCCGTCAAACCGATTTTATTCATGCGGTTGCTACTTGTGGCAAACCCGTGAATATCAAAAAAGGTCAATTTCTTGCCCCATGGGACATGGCGAATGTCGTTGAAAAAGCCCGTGCCGCTGCCAAGGAAAAAGGCTTAAACACGGATAATTTTATGGTCTGTGAACGCGGTGTTAGCTTTGGCTATAACAATTTGGTGGTGGACATGACTAGCTTGGCAGAAATGCGTAAAACCAATGCTCCTGTGGTATTTGATGTCACCCATTCGGTACAAAAACCTGGTGGCTTAGGCACGTCTAGCGGTGGGGCGCGTGAAATGGTTCCCGTATTAGCCCGTGCAGGCATTGCCGCAGGTGTGGCAGGATTATTTATGGAAACGCACCCCAATCCAACTATCGCTCACAGTGATGGGGCAAATTCTGTGCCTTTACAACACATGAGAGCTTTATTAGAAACTTTATTAGAGTTAGATATTGTAGTAAAACGCCGTGGTTTATTAGGGTTTTTAGAAAATTCTATTAATGATACTTTTTAATATTAAATATTAAATATTAAATATTAAATATTTAAATTAGCCTAAAAAATATAGTACAAATAACAATGTCTTTAGAACCGAGCATAAACAACCAAGTCAAAACAAAAAAACGAGTGGCTGACCACGGTGAAGTGTTTACCAATCCACGCGAAGTCAATGCTATGCTTGATTTAGTAAAACATGAAACAGAAAGAATCGACTCTCGTTTTTTAGAGCCTGCTTGCGGCAATGGAAATTTTTTAGCCGAGGTATTAAGGCGAAAATTAGCAGTCGTTGATAACCGATACAACGCCAGTCAAATAGAATGGGAACGCTATTCGGCAATTGCAGTGTCCAGCATTTACGGGGTAGACATTTTAGAAGACAATGCACAAGAATGCCGAGAGCGATTATTTAATGTATTTATTGAACGTTATAGACTATTGTTTAAAGATGCGTGTCAAACAGATTATCAACGAAGCATTAAATATCTATTGAGCAAAAATATATTATGGGGTGATGCTTTAGATTTTACTCACCCAGAAACCAAGCAACCCATCATTTTTTCAGAATGGACTGTTGTTCACGGTTTTATGATGAAACGCAGAGAGTATATGTTTAAATTTTTGGTAGAGAAAACGCACCAGTTTTCAATGTTTAATGATGAAGGCAATGCGGCAGCCATTGATGA
Source organism: Pseudomonadota bacterium (assembly GCA_041170585.1). GTDB lineage: Bacteria > Pseudomonadota > Gammaproteobacteria > Burkholderiales > Burkholderiaceae_C > JBDLSY01. The sequence goes on from JBEDNN010000060.1 coordinate 3,103, forward strand.
GCCTGTCAAAGATTTTCCGCTGATTCATTTTTTAAAACTGGGCGAAGACGATGCAAACGAACTATAACCCCGATGTACTTTCTTGCCTTGCTAATCTAAGCAATGATGAAGTATTTACCCCACCCAATTTGGTGAATGATATGTTAGATTTGTTGCCTGCCGAGTTGTGGAGCAACCCTAACGCTAAGTTTTTAGACCCTGTTTCAAAAAGTGGTGTGTTTTTGCGTGAAATGGCAAAACGGCTGATGAAAGGTTTGGACACCCAAATACCTGACCAGCAACAACGCATTAACCATATTTTTAGCCAATAATTGTATGGCATTGCTATCACTGATTTAACGGCTTTAATTTCACGCCGAAGCGTGTATTGTTCTAAAACTGCTAATAGCAAATATTCAATTTGCAACACTTTTCCTGATGAACAAGGCAACATTCGCTATCAACCGATGCAACACACTTGGGCTAATGGCAAATGCACTTTTTGCGGAGCAAGTCAAGAAGTGTATAACCGTGATGATGCTTTGGAAACCTACTCCTACAATTTTATTCATACAAATAAACCTGAAGAGATATTTAATATGAAATTTGACGTTATTGTTGGAAATCCGCCTTATCAATTAAGCGATGGCAGTGGTAAAGATGCTGGTGCTGTACCTATATATCAAAAATTTATTACACAAGCCAAAAAGCTGAATCCTAAATATTTGACTATGATTGTACCTTCTCGATGGTTTGCAGGCGGCAGAGGATTAGATGAATTTAGAAGTGATATGTTAAATGATAAACGGATTAAAAAAATTCATGATTTTTTAAATGCGTCAGATTGTTTCCCTGGAGTTGAAATAAAAGGTGGAGTATGTTACTTTTTATGGGATAGAGAATATACTGGGGAATGTGAAGTGACTACGTATGAAAATAATACACTTATTTCAACTTCTAAAAGACCTTTGTTAGAAAAAGGAACAGAAATTTTCATAAGATACAATAAAACAATTCCAATTATTAGAAAAATAAAGTCACAGAATTTTGAGGCATTAACCAAACTTATCAGTTCAGCTAAACCATTTGGTCTTAGGACATATTTTAAGGGTAAAGATTCGCCCTTTCAAGATTCAATTAAAATCTATGCCAATCAACATGTTGGATATGTGAAACGTGATGAAGTGCTTCAAAATTCACAATGGATAGACCAACATAAAGTAATTGCACCTTATGCCGTTGGAAGTGGAGACAGTAAATCAGATTTAGTCAAACCTATTTATTCTGAACCTGGCAGTTGTTGTTCTGAAACCTATATTGTTTTTGGCCCATTTTCTTCAAAGAAAAGATGTGAAAACTTGATGAGTTATGTAAATACTAAGTTTTTTCATTTTTGCTTAACATTAAAAAAGAATACACAGCACGCAACTAAAACAGCATATGAATTTGTTCCCTTGCAAAACTTTGATGAACCTTGGACAGACGAAAAACTATACGCTAAATATGGTTTAACAGAAGATGAAATTGCGTTTATTGAGTCTATGATTCGCCCAATGGATTTATCACAAAATGGTAGCGAAGATGAGTGAAAAGAATTTTTTAGTGTATAATTCTAATAACACAGTCGCCACGCCTAATTCTTTAAAGAAAATGCGCAACCTTGGCGGCTTTTTTGCGTCTGCAATTTTATGTAGTTACCTTTATGACTCAATTAATCAATAAAATTGCCTATATAAAACAACCTTTGACTTATGCAGAACAAATAAAAGAATTGCAAAATAAAGGTATGATAATTACGGATATTGCCTTAACAGAACAAGTATTAGCACGAATTAGTTATTACCGTTTAAGTGGTTATTGGCATTATTTTAGGCAAAAAAATAATACAAGTGATTTGTTATTAGATACTTTTTGTATAGATACAAAATTTGAAAGTATTTTGGCTTTATATGAGTTTGATCAAGAGTTACGAAGCCATTTATTGTTTGCAATAGAAAAAATTGAAATCGCTATTCGTACACAATTTATTTATCATTTAGGGCATACTTATGGTGCGTTTGGCTATGTACAACCCAGTAACTTTCACCCTCAATTTGCAAATAATAAACATGCGAACTGGTTAAAAAAACTAACAGATGAAGTGTTGCGTTCAAAAGATATTTTTTTAAACCATTATCAAAATAAATATGAAGGTTATCCAATTGTACCTATTTGGATGCTCACAGAAGTAATGACTCTTGGGTCATTGTCTTATGGGTATCACGGTTTGCAAAATAATCAAAAAATAGGTACACAAGATAAACAAGCTATTTCTATTTTTTTTGATTTACATCATAAGCGTTTAGACAACTGGCTACATGTACTAACGTATATTCGTAATATATGCGCACACCATGGAAGGCTTTGGAACCGTGAACTTTCTATTAAAGATGATGTTTCAAAAGATGCTAACTGGTCTAATCCTATTACGCCCCGTAATGATAAAATTTTTTATGTTTTATTGATGGTGAGATATTTGTTAAATAAAATAGGTGATGCTGATAGATGGACGCAATCAATGACTCATTTATTAAAACCAATTTGTCAAAATACACAGTTTAGAAATGCCATGGGAATTCCAGAAAATTGGTTAGAACACCCATTATGGAAAATAAAAAAACAAGATGAATAAAAAAGAATTTTTCCCAGCCCGTCCGTCCAGCAACCCAACTATTTATGCGTATGAATTGGTGGGCGTGGCTACGCACAAAGGTTTACTCAAAATTGGCTTTACTGACCGTGATGCACAAACACGTATTAAAGAACAATTAGGCACTGCTGCCATTCAATATAAAATTGTCTTTGAAGAATCGGCAATGAAACGTGACGGCGGTTCGTTTACCGACCACGATGTACACCGCGTTTTACGTAAGCAAGGCATTGCAAATCCTGAAGGCGAATGGTTTAAATGCACCTTAAACGACTTACGCAAAGCGTTTCATGAAATAAAAACGGGTGAATGCACTGAAGAAAACCGCGTGCTTACATTTGGTATGCGACCCGATCAGGAAGAGGCGGTAAATAAGTCTATCGCTTATTTCAAAAGTTTTAAAAAAGAAAATAAAGACAAATCACCCCATTTTTTATGGAACGCAAAAATGCGTTTCGGAAAAACGTTTGCCAGTTATCAACTGGCAAAAAATGCCATTGCTACTTTAATATAGTACTAATTTTTTATCTAAGTAAAATATTATGACCGCTGAAAATTTTCTTATAAATTTATACCTTAACCATGCTAAAGCAGCAATACCAAAATAATAACTTATATAATAAGTATCTAACTATATATTAATCATAAAAATGAATCAAGACTTACAACAAATAGTTACTTATTATGCAACTAAACCGCATATTGAATTAAGTCAGTTATTACTTAATAAATCTAAAGACAATCTAATTGCTTGTCTATCTGATTTACTAACTGCTTATATGAATGATAAAAACTCTTCTAGTTTACGGGAGTTTGTAACAGTATCTATTGCAGGGTATACGCACAGTGCTAAAAAATTAGGCTACAACGGATACAAACATACTAATGCTATTGGGAGTGTTGCATTAAGTTGTGAGGCTAAACCAAAAAATATTCAAACTGAAGGGTATGACACAAGGAAAACAAAAGCAAAATTAAACGCCGAAGGAGGCTTTAATGACTATACTGTTAAACGTTTAGAAAAAGATGCACAAGCTAACCTAAATTTATTGTGTAGTGGTTTTATTGATGGCGAACTTCAGTATATTTTAGAATTTCCTTTTTCAGCAATTTATGAGAGATTAGCCAGTGAACTTACAAAAATAAAAGGTCCTTATTTACGTTCAGCTACTTTTAATTTTTCACATTATGAGCAATGTGCTTCCTTAAAAGTAATATATAGCAATTTAAATTCAATTAAAGTTAATGCGAAATTTTTTAATAAAAAATTTATTTCCTATTTGCTAGCAGAATAATCAGAATAATAATGGAAAATTTACTTTTTGAAAATAAAATACTATTAGGTGATACCTTAGAGCAGCTTAAAATATTACCATCAGATAGTATTGATTTGGGTATTACTTCACCACCTTATAATAAAGGTGAAAAACAAAAAGGCTGGTTAGTTAAAAATGTTTTATATAATGCAGTAACTGACAAAAAGTCAGAATCAGATTATCAAGATGAACAAATAGCTGTTTTAAATGAATTGTATAGAATTATTAAGCCTGGAGGATCATTTTTTTACAATCACAAAACCCGCTGGGATATGGGTATTATGCTACACCCAATGGCTTGGCTTTCAAAAACAAAATGGTTAATTCGTCAAGAGATTATTTGGGATAGAATAATTGCTGCTAATATTCGTGGTTGGCGTTTTTGGCAAATTGATGAACGCATATATTGGTTATATAAACCGATTAATAATCATAATATTGGTATTGAACTACACTCTAAACACGCTTTATTAACGTCTATTTGGCGTTTTCCGCCTGAAAGAAAAAACAATCACCCCGCTCCTTTTCCTTTACCTTTACCCACTAGAGTTATACATTCTATTCTAAATGAAGCCGATGGTATTGTGATAGACCCTTATTCTGGCAGCGGCACTACTTTAGTTGCAGCAAAATTATTAAATAAAAAATTTATAGGTATTGATATTTCTGAAGAGTATATTGCTAATGCATATCAACGGCTAGATAATTATCAATCTGAAAAAAATGTTTCAGATGAAGAAATTAATAAACATAAAGTAATTAAAACTTTTTCAGAACGAAAATTAGAAGGTAGTAATACTGGTAAATTTAAAAAAAATTCTATTTCAAACATTGAAAATATAAGCTCAAATATTGAGAAAAATAATAATATAAATGTAAATAAATTACCTGATGTTTTGTCAGAACAAAATACCTTAAATTTTAATTAAAATTATCTATCATAAATAACAAGTAACAGAACTCACCATAAAAGACTTTGAATTGTTGGTCAGTCTTAGTGTTTTTAATGCAGTTTTAATGAATGATGCTATTTATAAATTCAAGCGTTATGAAGATGTGAGTTTAAAATATACTGGAATTAGTAAGCATGAAGGGCAAGACATTGGACTTTATGACACTGTTTTAAATAAAAAAGAATGGTGAAAGAGTAAAATAAGTCATTGGTAAATATTCATATTTTTAAATTGTATTATTAATCCTTAATCTTTATTCTTAATCTTTAATTTTTATTTTTTAATCTTTATCCTTAATATATTTTTTAACTGTAACTTAGGAATTGTTTATGTCAGCCATTGTTAATATCATTGCCCGCGAAATTTTAGATTCACGGGGTAATCCAACTGTTGAGTGTGATGTATTGCTGGAATCAGGTGTAATGGGACGCGCAGCTGTTCCCAGTGGTGCTTCAACGGGTTCACGCGAAGCCATTGAATTACGCGATGGCGATAAAAATCGTTATTTTGGCAAGGGTGTTTTAAAAGCAGTGGAATTTGTAAATACTGAAATTACCGAAGCTTTATTGGGCTTAGACGCCAGTCAGCAAGCGATGATTGACAAAACCATGATTGATTTAGATGGTACAGACAACAAAGCCCGTTTGGGTGCAAATGCAACTTTAGCAGTCAGTATGGCAGTCGCCCGTGCAGCGGCACAAGAAGCTGGACTGCCTTTGTATCGTTATTTTGGTGGCAGTGCAGCTATGAGTTTGCCTGTGCCGATGATGAATATTGTTAATGGTGGTGAACATGCCAATAATGGCTTGTCTTTCCAAGAGTTTATGATTATTCCGATTGGGGCTGCCAGCTTTAAAGAAGCGATGCGTTGTGGGGCAGAAATTTTTCATACCTTGAAAAAAATCATTGCCAATAAAGGCATGAGCACTGCTGTGGGTGATGAAGGTGGCTTTGCCCCTAATTTTGCCTCAAGTGTTGAATGCCTAAACACCATTATGGTCGCGATTGAACAAGCGGGTTATAAAGCGGGCGAAAATGTAGTGTTAGCTTTAGACTGTGCGGCCAGTGAATTTTATAAAAATGGTAAATATGTTATGCCAGATGAAGGTTTAAGCTTGACCAGTCAAGAGTTCACGGGTTATTTAAGCAAGTTGGTTGATGCTTATCCAATCATTTCCATTGAAGATGGTATGGCAGAAGGCGACTGGGACGGTTGGAAATTATTGACAGATGTTTTAGGTAAAACAGTACAAATTGTGGGTGATGATTTATTTGTTACCAATACCAAAATTTTGAAAGAAGGCATTGATAAAGAAATTGCTAATTCAATTTTAATCAAAATTAATCAAATTGGTACTTTAACTGAAACTTTTGCCGCCATTGAAATGGCAAAGCGTGCAGGGTACACGGCTGTCATTAGCCATAGAAGCGGTGAGACTGAAGACAGTACCATTGCTGATATTGCTGTTGGAACGAATGCGATGCAAATTAAAACGGGCAGTTTATCGCGTAGTGACCGTATGGCAAAGTATAACCAGTTGCTGCGTATAGAAGAAGATTTAGCCCAAGTCGCTCATTATCCTGGACGTAGTGCATTTTATAATTTACGCCATTCGCTTTAAATTTAAGTCAATATTGATATAAATAACTGGTTAATATAACCATTGCCATTGACACACTAAACCACTAAAACCTAATGCCTTTATTAGCACCTATATTAATATATTTTAAGCAAAGAAAATGGTTTGTTTTTTTACTTGCGTTAATATTAAGCTTACAAATTCCCGCTTGGTTTGCAAAAGGCGGGTGGTTTAGTGTGTGGCAACAACAAGCTGAATTAGCACAAATACAACAAGCCGTCGCTGAACAGCAACTAAACAATGCACAACTAAAAGCTGATGTGGACGAACTGTCTGATCAAGGCCGTGGTCAAGCTGCTATAGAGGAAAGAGCACGTTATAAGTTAGGTATGCTTAAAACAGATGAAATATTTGTACAGTTTGTACAAAAATAAATATTATAAATAATATAAATATTATAGGTAATATAAATAATATTATTTATATTTAAAACAATAACTTATTTATGATGATAAAACCGACTAAAGTCCAAGGCGTAAAAGGTATGAATGATTTATTGCCTGATGAATCTGCCTTACAAGAATTATTTGAAGATATAACCCGCGATGTATTGCGTAGCTATGGTTATCGTCTGATTCGCACACCTATTGTTGAACCAACGGGCTTATTTATACGCGGCTTAGGTGAAATCACTGATATTGTTGAGAAGGAAATGTATAGCTTTACAGATAGTTTAAACGGTGATCGTTTAACCTTACGCCCTGAAGCGACTGCTGGAACAGTACGCAGTGCCATTGAGCATAATTGGTTATATAACGCCCCACAGCGTGTATGGACTATGGGGGCAATGTTTCGTCATGAACGGCCACAAAAAGGGCGTTATCGTCAATTTCATCAAGTCAGTGTCGAGGCTATGGGTTTTGAAGGCCCTGATGTTGAAGCTGAACAAATTATTATGCTAGCCCGCTTATGGCGACGTTTGGGTTTATTAGACACCACTTTACAGATTAATAGTATCGGCGATGCAAGCGAACGTGCCATTCATCGTACGCGTTTAATTGAACATTTTGAACAACATTTAGAGATTATTAACGCAGATGAAGAGGCAAAACGGCGTCTATATACTAATCCTTTGCGTTTGTTAGACAGTAAAAATCCCGCAATGCAGCCCGTAGTCAATACAGCCCCAAAACTAATTGAATGTTTAGGTGAAAAAAGCTTGGTACATTTTGAAAAGTTCAAAAATATACTCAATGAAGCGGGTATTACTTATACAATAAATCCTCGTTTAGTCAGAGGTATGGATTACTATAACCGTACCGTATTTGAATGGGTAACCACTGCATTGGGTGGAGAATTAACCATTGCAGGTGGTGGGCGTTACGATGGTTTATTTGAACAGTTAGGCGGTAAATCAACGCCTGCCTGTGGATTTGCTTTAGGGGTTGAGCGAGTTATGTTGGTATGGCAACATAGTTTGTTAGCCCGTGAAATAAGTCAGCCTGATGGCTTATTTACTCCATTAGTATATTTGGTTTACGCAGGTATTGGCACTATGCCAGCCGCTACTCATTTAGCCGAAACTTTGCGTGACGCCAACATCTCGTGCATTATGAATGCGGGAAATGCTAGCTTTAAAAGTCAATTAAAACGGGCTAACGACAGTGGCGTAACGTATACTTTAATTATTGGTGAGGCTGAATTGGCGGCGGGTCAAGTCGCTATAAAAACAATGGCAACAGGACAGCAACACACAGTAATGCTACAAGATACTGCTAGTCTATTGTTATATTTACGGTTAGCACCTAACAAAAATTTATAATAAGCGTGCAGTAAACCAATAAATCAACCAGCAACTAACCCATACTTAATGATAGTCATGCAACGCTTCCCCTATTTTGAAAATAAAGCAGTTAAAATACGTTCTTTATTTGATAATATTATTTGATAATATTATTTGATAACTTTGTTTTAATAACTTTATAACTTTATTTGACAACTTTTTTAATAACCTTTCCTGAAGACGCTTTGTACGAAAGCGTTATGTTTAATTTGATACAACGGTAAATATTATGGCCTACAATTTAGAAGAACAAGAACAACTAGATAACTTTAAAGCCTTTTGGTCTAAATGGGGTACTGCATTGCTTGTGTTAATTACCACTTTAGTTGTAGGATTCGTAGCCTATTACGGCTACCAAACTTATCAACGCAATCAATCTGAAAAAGCAGCCCCTTTATTTGAGCAACTAGAAAAAACAGCCAACACAATTACTCAAGCGTTTGAAGCCGATTTAAAAACTAAATTAAATGATAGTTTAGACAATAAAACAGTACCTAGTACAGCCTTTGTTGCTGACCCCAAAAATCTTCAACTAGTCAATGACTTGGCTAAAAAATTAATACAACAATACCCTGATACTGGATACGCCCAAATAGCGGCGACATTGGCAGCAAAAGTACACGCTGATCTTGGAAAAAATGCTGAAGCTGAATATTTATGGCAGTGGCTTGTTGATACTGCTAAAGACCCTGAATATAGTTATTTGGCTCGTTTACACTTAGCGACTGCTATGATTGATGCTAAAAAATCAGACAAGGCTTTAGCTTTATTGATAAAAAATGCCCCTAAAGAATTTGAGTTGTTATATGCCGATCGCCGTGGTGACGCTTTGGTTGATTTAAATAAAACAGCTGAAGCAATCGCAGAGTATCAAAAAGCTTGGACTTTAGCAGAAAACAACCTTAATTTACGTGATTTAATTGATCAAAAAATGCAAACGTTGGGAGCAAAAGTGATTAAACCCGTTGTTTCTTCTGACACTACCAGTACTGCTTTAGTCAGTCCTACTAATTAAGCAGTTTATATGTTGATATTGCAAGGGTTTACCCGATATATATTATTAATTGGACTGATGACTTATTTATTGTTTGGGTGTAGTACACCCAGCACATCAAAGATAAAACCTTTACAGCCCACTAAGCAGTCAAGTGTTACTTTGAAAAAAATGTGGCAAACATCATTGCCTAATTTAATAAAGGGTTCACCCATTGCAATCAGTAATGGTAACTATTTACTAATCGCCCATGCTAATGGCATTCATCAATATAAAACTACAACAGGTACTGTTGTTTGGCGTAGCAATATTGGTGCGATTCAATCTTCTTTAGCGATTAGTAGTGACGAGCGTACACTAATTGCTTGGCTTAAAAATGGCGACGTTGTCGCACTCAATACGGCTAATGGCAAAGTGTTGTGGCGTACAGCTTTACCAATAGAATCGCGTGTTGCCCCAGTTTTACTAGAAAATTCTGTCATTATATTGACGACTGATGGCCATGTTATTGCACTAAACGCAATTACTGGTGACCGTATTTGGTCGCTTTTTCGCGTTATACCTGCCTTGTCTTTACAATTATCAGGAGCAATGCTTGCTATCAACGCAAGCACAGTAATAATAGGCTTTCCTGGTGGCAAAGTTATGGCACTTAAAGCAGCCACTGGCGAGGTAATATGGGAAGAAAAGGTGTCTATTGCACAGGGTGTCAATGAAATTGAGCGTATTGCTGATATATTGCCCAACTGGTTATTAGTACCGAACTTAGGTGCATGTGCTACTGTTTATCTTCAAAGTGTTGTGTGCATAAATGACCAAGGGCAAACGACTTATCAACAAGTTACTAACTCCACCATGAGCTTAATTGCTTCAAGCCAACATTGGTTTTCTTTGAGTGATTCTAATCATTTAAAAGCGTGGTTATTTGCTCCTAAAAAAAGCATTAATCCACCTAATAATCTATCTAATTTTTCTAATAAAATAGCCAGTACACCGCCTATTTGGGCGCTTGAACCTTCAAAAGAGCCTGCTATGGGCCATCCTCTTTTGTCCGTAGCGGCTAACGACCAATATTTATTAACGGTAGACTCTAAAGGAACATTATATGTATTGTCCCCCAGCACGGGTGCTAGATTAGCACAAACAAAAGTAAGTTTTTCTCCAAAAAAGAATATACTATTATCACTAATTACGGTAGATGCCGTTTCTTCACTGGTTATAACAGATGATCAACACTTAAGTGTATGGTCTTTACAATGATAATTATTTATTAGACCTCTATTTATTAGACTTCTTATTAGACTTCTTTTAAAACTATTAAAAAGATGTCTCTAAGCCTTAAAACTTAAAGTGTGAATCAAGATTTTCAGAATTTAAAGATTTTCAAAAATTTTTTGAATTTTTTGTTATCCTTTAATCTTAAAAATCTTGGTTCTAAGCATTATTTATAGAATAAACTATTTTTGAACTCAAAGATTTTTGGTATAAATACGGTTTTGAAAGAAACCTATTGTTTTTTATTTTTTATTTTTTATTTTTTATTTTTATTTTTATTTTTTTATTAATTCTTAGCGCAAGCATATCTTTTAAGTAAAGCGGGCGCGATTTTTTGAAAGTATCGCAGCCATGTCTGTTTCAGCCCTTGTTCGTTCAGGTCATTTACCTGTGGTCGCTTTAGTAGGCCGTCCTAATGTTGGTAAATCAACCTTATTTAACCGTTTGACACGTAGCCGTGATGCCATTGTTGCCGATTTTCCTGGCCTAACGCGTGACAGACATTATGGTCATGGGCGTGGTGCTAGTCGTCCCTATTTATGCGTTGATACAGGTGGTTTTGAACCCATCGTCAAAGAGGGTATTTTTGCCCAAATGGCAAAACAAACCCGTCAAGCTATTTTAGAATGCGATGTTGTCATTTTTATGTGTGATGCACGTATGGGTTGTCACCCGCGTGATCATGAAATTGCAGATTTATTAAGAAAAAGTGGTCGCCCTACAGTATTAGCTATTAATAAAGCTGAGGGTATGCGTTCTACAGCGACAGCAGATTTTTATACCTTGGGTTTAGGTGAGCCTTTAGCCGTATCGTCAGCCCACGGTGATGCAGTTGAAGATTTAATTGAAGCGGCTTTAGCTTTATTACCTGCCCTACCGACTTTGGTTATTAATGAGGATAACGTTTCTGATACTGAATTTGAAGCAGAAAATGCCCACGACAAAGTACCCCGTATTGCGATTGTCGGCAAACCTAATGCAGGCAAATCAACTTTAATCAATGCTTTGCTGGGTGAAGAACGCTTAGTCGCATTTGATCAACCGGGAACTACACGCGATGCCATTGAAGTGCCTTTAGACAAAGATGGCAAGCCGTATATATTAATTGATACTGCTGGATTACGCCGTAGAGGTAAAGTATTTGAAGCCGTTGAAAAATTTTCCGTCATCAAAACCTTACAAGCGATTGAACAAAGTAATGTAGCCGTTTTATTGTTAGATGCGGTAGAAGGTCCTACCGAGCACGATGCACACATTGCTAGCTTTATTGTTGATTCAGGCCGTGCATTAGTGGTTGCATTAAACAAATGGGACATTATTCCTAGAGACGATAAGGAAAAAATAAAAGAAGACACTATGCGTAAACTCAAATTTTTGAGCTTTGCCAAATTTGTAACTGTTTCAGCTTTAGAAGCCAAGGGTTTAAACCCTTTAATGATGGCTTTAAACCAAGCACATGCAGCGGCTTATGCTAAGTTATCTACTAATAAATTAACCAATACGATGCTTGAAGCCCAGCAAGAACAAGCACCACCCCGCAAAGGGTTTTCACGTCCAAAACTACGCTATTGTCATCAAGGTGGACAAAACCCGCCCTTAATTATTGTTCATGGCAATAGTTTAAACAGTATGCCTGAAACGTATACGCGTTTTTTAGAGGGCCGTTTTAGAGCAGTGTTTAAGTTAGAAGGTACGCCGATGCGCGTGGAATACCGTACATCAGACAATCCATTTGCATCTGAAGATAAAACAATACCGACTAAAGCTAAGGCAACTACAGCGGTTAAAAATAAATATATTAAGGCGGCTAAAGATGAAATAGCACAAACAGCGGGGGCGATTCCTCGTAAGCGTATTTTGACTACTGTTGATATTTCACAAGATTTATCCCCTAAAGACCGAATGAAGTTGCGTATTGCGATTGCTAAAAAAACGGTTAAACAAGTTGGTAGCACGATTACTAAATATAAAGAAACAGGTCGCCCAATGGTTAAACGTGGACAAAAAAGTTTAAAGAAATAAAAATATTTAAAATAAATAATAAGTTAATAAATAACAATTAATAAATAGTAAATTATAAAACAATATGAGTACAGATAAAAACAATAAGCAAACCAGCAGTTCTCAAATCAACGTAAAACCGCAAAAAAAGTTTATTGACTATGGCCGTGATAGTCAAGGTGTACAACGTCGCCGTAAACCTAAACAAGTGAGCGAACATTATATTTTACGTTTACACATGATTGATGCTGCGGCACAAGTATTAGATGAAATTCAAACGTTTACCCACCCTGCTGACGCGATGTTGGCACATTACTTTCGTCGCAATAGCCATTTGGGGCAACGCGACCGGGCGTGGATTAGTGCTTTGGTGTGGCACGTGTTGCGACATAAGCGTCTACTGGCACAAATGGTACAAAGTGGCACGGGTTCTTTTAGTCGGCGTTTAGCACAATTGGCTTTAGCACGCACTCAAGGTTTGACGGCTTGTCAATTGCATAGTACTGAAGATGAATATACGTGGTTGTCGCACATGTTAAACTTGCCTGTTGAAAATATGTCGCCAGCCATTCAAACCTCTTTGCCTGATTGGTTATATGCGGCTTTGAAAGAAGCGTATTTACCTGAACAATTAAATAGTTTGTGTCTTGCCTTGCTTGAACCTGCGGATTTAGTGTTGCGTGTGAATACCTTAAAATCTGACCGCGATGCAGTGATGGCAAAATTAGCTTATAAACAAATTTCTGCGGCGATTCACCCTTTAACTCCGTGGGCAATTGCACTAAAAACACACCCTAATTTAGCTAAACTGGACGCATACAATGAAGGTTTAGTTGAAGTACAAGATGCAGGTAGTCAAGTATTAGCCCTGCTAACCGATGCCAAGCGTGGGCAAATGGTAGCTGATTTTTGTGCGGGTGCCGGTGGAAAAACACTGGCTTTAGGTGCAATGATGCGTAACACGGGTCGCCTCTATGCCTTTGATGTCAATAGTACACGCTTAAAACGTTTGCAACCGCGTTTAGCCCGTAGTGGTTTATCCAACATTGCCCCTATTGTGATTGACAATGAATCTGATTCAAAGCTTAAGCGATTAGCAAATAAATTTGATTCTGTGTTGATTGACGCACCTTGTAGCGGAATGGGGACACTGCGTCGTAACCCTGATTTAAAATGGCGACAACACCCGCGAGACGTGACAGAATTATCAGCTAAACAAACACGTATTTTAGCCAGTGCCGCGCGTTTAGTAAAAGTAGGTGGCCGTTTAGTGTATGCAACGTGTAGTGTGTTACCTGCTGAAAATCAAGAGATAGTCAATAATTTTTTAAGCTTAAACCCACAATTTTCATTGTTGCCTGCCGCTATAGAGTGTAGTCGCTTAGGAATCCAGTTACCACCTGATGCGTTATATCAAGATGGTATGTTACAGTTGCTGCCTACTAATCAAAATACTACTGTTGAAAGTCAGTTTATGTCTTGCGATGGTTTTTTTGCAGCCGTGATGATGCGTAATAACCAGCCTGCTGATTTGGAATAATATTTAAATAAGAGTGTGTGATTGAGTTTTAAATTATGTATATTTCAAAACTAAGAATTAAGAATTTCAAATGCTTTCAAGATGTTGAGATAACTTTTGATCCAAACTTCAATTTAATTATTGGAGAAAATAACAGTGGTAAATCTACAATTTTTGATGCTTGAGGTTGTGGCAATTAGCATTTAAAGAGTTTTTAAAAGATAGAACAAATAATCAAGCTAGTTCATTTTATGCTTCACAATTTTTCAGTTTTACAATTGATGATATTTCGTTTTTGAGAATTATTGACTTTCCCAATCTCTTTAAAAAGAAAAGGCAAAAAGACACAAATTTTGAAATCTCATTAACAATATCTTCTGATGATGAAACCGTTAACGTTAATATACCAATTATTTTTTCTAAAACTAGTGAAGGACAAACCTTAAGATTTCAATTATGTAATCAAACAAGCGATAGACCAAAAACATCACAACTTTTATCAAAAGTATCTAATAAACCTTTTGGTTCTGATTTTAAAGAAGTATTTTTATTTACTTATATTAATCCTATTTTTTTATTACCTACAAATGAACCGCAGCATTCAAATGGTTACATCTTAAATAAATTACACGAAGCTAAAGCAAATGAAGTGATTAGGAATATGATTTATCTAATTTCTCCTGAAAAAAAGACAATAAAAAAAGAAAAGAAAGAGGAAAAATTAATTAAAATTGAGAACTCATTAAAAGAAATTTTACAAATTCAAGATATTTCATTTTCAAAAAGATTAGAAAAAGAAGAAAGTTATATTAAGATATTTTCTAAAAATGAAATTTTAAATACCGAAGTAGAAATCAATCAATTAGGTAGTGGAACGATTAATGTTTTAAATATTTTATCTGTTTTAGCTTATGGTGATTATGAAAAATTTAATTTAAACGCTTTAATGTTAGATGAGCCTGACTCGCATTTGCATTTTAATCATCAAAGTAGGTTGTTTAAATTCCTTGAAAAAACTTCAGAAGATTTAAATAAACAAATTTTTATAATTACCCATAATTCAAGTTTAATCTCTCAATCTAAGAATATTTTATTTATAAAAAATGATGTTGAATTAATTAAGCCGATTCCATTCAATGATTATTTAGAAAAGCATTTAAAAAATATAGATGAAAACCATTACGATGTAATAAAAAAATTGCACGAAGCAAAAAAAGAAAAAGAAGATATTGAGAAACAGTTAAGTAATATTACTAAACCAGTTCTTTTTTGTGAGGGTTCATCAGATGTTTTAATTCTAAAAGAAGCATTTAAAAAAATGTACAATATTAATTTTTTTAACGATACAATTGATATAAAAGATGAAGCTGGAGCTTCATTTGTAACACATAAATTAAAATAT
>JBEDNN010000061.1:0-18408 GCA_041170585.1 Pseudomonadota bacterium
TAAAAAATAAGGCATTGCTACTTTAATATGGTTAAGTCGTATATTTATAATAATTTCTTAGCAAAAATAAGGCTTATTTTAGATAAAAAATACAAAAACTATTTTTAAGTAGCAATACCAAAAATAAATATAAATAATAATATAAATACATACAATACATACGTACATAATATTATATAAATATATAAAGGAAATTTATGAATACCATAGACATCACTACCTTAGAAATGCCTGTTGCTTTAGTATTTACAGACAATGCGGCAGCTAAAGTACAAGAGTTAATTTATGATGAAGGCAACGCTGATTTAAAGCTGCGTGTGTTTGTTCAAGGCGGTGGTTGCAGCGGGTTTCAATATGGATTCACATTTGATGAGGTCGTCAATGATGATGATACCGTCATGGAAAAAAATGGTGTAAAACTATTAATTGACCCAATGAGTTATCAATATTTAGTGGGGGCTGAAATTGATTATAAAGATGATTTAGAAGGATCGCAGTTCGTGATTAAAAACCCTAATGCCAGTACTACTTGTGGGTGCGGTAGTAGTTTCTCGGTTTAATTTTTATTTTTTAGTTTCTAATTTTTACATCTAACTTTTACATCTAACACATCTAACAACACATCTAATATATCTAATTTTTATATGACACGTACTGTACTTTGTATTAAACTAAAACAAGAATTGCCTGCTTTAGAGTTTCCACCTTATCCTGGTGAAATGGGGAAAAAGCTTTGGCAACAAGCCAGTAAACAAGCTTGGGCGGACTGGATGAAACATCAAACGATGTTAGTCAATGAAAACCGCCTAAATCTTGCCGACCAAAGGGCACGACAGTATTTAGCCCGCCAAATGGAAAACTATTTTTTTGGCGGCATAGTCGATGCTGCACAAGGATACACACCACCGACAGAGTAATTATACTTTTGGGGCTTTAGCAGCCTTGCCTTTTAGCATAACTTGCGTGGTTACCGCAGGACGCATGGGTTCACTAACGCTACTAATTGCCTTTGCTGGGCTGGTGTCTTTTTTAGGTTTTTTAACCATTTTTTGCGATTGCATACCTTTTGCCATGATGGACTCCTGTATTAAATAGTAAAGTAAGACAAGACTATAACATCAATGATTGACGCAATAATCTAGCTATGTATAGTTTATACCAAGTTTAAAAAAATGACACGCCCCATTTACGCTACCATTGATACAGCTGCAGTCGCACATAATTTAAGCCGTATTAAATATTATGCCCCCAACAGCTTTATATGGGCAGTTATTAAAGCCAATGCGTATGGTCACGGAATTGAACATATTTATTCAGGTTTATATCGAGCTGATGGCTTGGCAATGGTAGATTTTTCTGAAGCAAAGCGTGTACGTCATTTAGGTTGGACACGTCCAATTTTAATGATAGAAGGGTGTTTTGACGCTGATGATATTAATGTGTGTGCTGAATTAAATTTAATCCCCGTGATTCATAGCCACGCGCAATTGACTTGGCATACTAACAATCCAATACCACTTAAAGTTTATATCAAAGTCAATTCAGGTATGAACCGTTTAGGATTTGCTTTAAATAATATTCCAGCCGATTTATTGTCAAAAATGCCACATTTAAGTATTGTGATGTGGCTTACACACTTTGCTAACGCTGATATATTAAATGGAGTCAATCAACCCTTAAAACTGTTTGAAACCACTTTAAAAACCGTTTTTAAGCACTTTCCAGCTTTAAATGCACCCTTTTCAACCAGTAATTCAGCGGCTATTATCGGTGTGTGTACCGCACATTATGATGCAGTAAGGGCAGGTATTATGATGTACGGGGCTTCACCGTTACCTTTTAATCCATTAAAACCAGTGACTACTGTGTTTAATTTACGCCCCGTCATGTCTTTATATAGCAAAATCATTGCGGTACAACAACTAAATATAGGTGATTCATTAGGTTATGGCAGCACTTTTACGGCAACGACACCTATACGTATTGGTATAGTGGCTTGTGGTTATGCTGATGGTTACCCACGCCATGCTCCTACAGGAACACCGATTGCAGTATCTGGGGTAATCACCCGAACATTAGGGCGTGTTAGCATGGATATGTTAGCTGTTGATTTAATGCCTGTTCCTAATGCTGAAATAGGCAGTACTGTTGAATTATGGGGTACAACGATCTTGGTTGATAGTGTAGCACAAGCAGCGGGAACAATTGGCTATGAATTGTTGTGTGCCTTAGCCCAGCGTGTAGCAATTATTTGTATTCATTCATCAGTTGATTCATCAGTTGATTCATTTTTAGAATAACGAATGCAACCAGCACTTATTATTGGTGGCGGAATTGGTGGTTTAAGTGCTGCTTTAGCACTGTCGCAAGTAAAACAAAGTTGCATTATATTTGAGCGAACAGCACAATTTTCTGAAGTGGGTGCAGGTTTACAATTATCTCCCAATGTTGTAAAACGTTTAGCACACTTAGGATTATTAAGACAATTAACTGATATTGCCAGCTTTCCGCACTCTTTATCGGTACGAAATGCCAGCAATGGGGTTGTTTTAGGCACTTTACCATTAGGTAAAACGATATTAAAACGCTACGGTTGGCCTTATATGACGGTACACCGTGCCGATTTACAGAGTATATTATTACATGCGCTATATCAAACAGAAACATCATTACACACACAAGCGATTTTTGCAGGTTATCAAAGACAGACTGAAAGTGTTGTCTTACAATTAAAAAATAACCCTGCTACTCATATAGGCAGTTACTTAGTTGGTGCAGATGGTTTACATAGCCAAGTTCGTCAATGTATGTTAAACGACGGCACACCCCATTTAGCGGGACACATTGTATACCGTGGCTTAGTCAAACAAAATAAACTACCTGTTGCTTTGCATAGCCAACAAGTAACTGTGTGGTTAGCCCCACATTTACATGTAGTGGTTTACCCTATACGCGGAGACGACTTATTGAATATTGTAGTTATTATGCGTGGTAATGTTGCGGCTAACAATGACTGGCAAAACGTTATTAATGGTGTAAAAATTTTAGAAGCACTACGAACTGTTTCACAAATTAATTCGCCTTTGCTACAATTTATAGAGGCAGTATGTACTGACTGTGATTGGCGTGTATGGAATGTATATGACCGTCCACCCGTATTAAATGCCAATCAAATGGCACAGGGCAAGGATAGAATTGCTTTATTAGGTGATGCAGCACACCCAATGCGGCCGTATTTAGCACAAGGTGCGGGTATGGCAATAGAAGATGCTATTGCTTTAGCTGATGTCATAAAAACTTATGGGCAAAATAATGTTAGTGCTGCATTAAATCAATATGCAGCCATACGCTGGAAGCGTTGTGCCCGTGTACAAGCACGATCTCAGCATAATGGCAATATATTCCATGCTACAGGTATCACGCGTTGGGCAAGAGATATGGGTATCTATTGTTTAGGGCAACGCATATTAGATGTACCTTGGTTATACGGCCGATGACAGTTGTACAGTTAATTTAGGAACTGCCTCAAATAAATCAGCGACTAAACCATAATCAGCGACTTGAAAAATAGGTGCATCTGGGTCTTTATTGATAGCCACAATGACTTTACTGTCTTTCATACCTGCTAAATGTTGAATAGCCCCACTAATTCCAACAGCGATATACAATTGTGGTGCTATTATTTTACCTGTTTGCCCTACTTGCCAGTCATTAGGCGCATAACCTGAATCAACTGCTGCCCGCGATGCCCCCATAGCAGCATTAAGAATGTCCGCTAATGGCGTTAGTAATTCAGTAAACTGTGCTGCACTGCCCAAAGCACGCCCACCAGAAACTACGATTTTAGCAGCAGTTAATTCTGGACGCACGCTATGTACGCTGTCGCGACTGATAAATTGGCTTAAAGCAACATCAGTAACTGCGTTTATATCATCAATACGGGCGGGTGTTTCGTTGTGATAACTGGCTGCATCAAATGACGTTGTACGAACAGTTAAAACCAATTGATTGTCTGATGTAGCAACTGTAGCAATCACGTTGCCTGCATACATTGGCCGTGTAAACGTATAAGGTATTGTATTAGACACTACACTTAATACATCTGATATTTGTGCAAGGTCTAATACCGCAGCAACCCGTGGTGCAATATTTTTACCGCTTGAAGTTGCGGGAAAAATGATAGCCGTGTAATGGTGTGCAATGGCTAAAATTTGTTTGGCATGGTTATCAGCCAGCCCTTGCTCTAAGTAAGGTGCTTGTATCAACTTAACACTGGATATACCTACAATTTGACTGGCAGCTTGTGCAACAGTAGTACATTGATTGCCTATAACCAGTATATCTATTATTTTACCCAATTGAATAGCCGCTGTTACGGCATGAAGAGTAGCAGGTTTTAGCGATTGATTATCGTGTTCAGCGATGATGAGAATATTCATAAATGTTGTAAATAGTTAAAAATAGTAAAGGTGTATTAAAAATATGATGTAAAAATATCAAGATAATTAAGGATAATTAAATAAATATAATTAAAGATAAAAGACTTTCAAAAAAAATTTAAATAGGGTTATTAAAATAGGATTATTAATTAGTTTGTTAAAATGTAAACCATTGGTGTTATTGTAGCCAAGATTAAATTAATACATTTAATTGATACATTTAATTGATATATTGAACGCGTAAAATTGTTATTATTTTTTATTTTTATTTTTTATTTTATTTTAAAACAAAAGCTTCAATATGAACCCTACAAATAATTCTAAAAATGCACTCACTGAAACTGACATAGATCAATTGTCTGAATGCCTAGAGGTATTAAATGAAAGCTATTCTTGCGTCAGTCTTGAAGCTTTAGACGGCATAGCCGCTGCACTGTCAGTTATGACACGCACTGTGATTTTAACTGAATTAATTCCTATATTATTAGAAACAACTGATGAAATAACTGATGAAACGACTGCTATAAATATTTTCTTAAATGCTTTAAGTAGTACACAACAAGCTAAGTTAGCCGATTTAATGACTCGTCGTGTGAATCATACAGCACGCTTATTGTCTAATTCAACGATTGCTGATTTAAGCGACCCACGGGCTTATCAACCATGGGTAATTGACTATCAACAATTAATGTTAGAGGATACTGAATTTGCGGCGGAACACACAGATACTGAATTTTCGCCATTGGCTGCTGAATGGGCAATTGGTTTTGTGTCTACTGTTGAGTATTTTACGCAAGACTGGCGAATGACTGATGATTTATTAGATGATGAGCTTAATCCGATGTTAGCACCGATTTATGCATTGGCTTTGCCGCGTGATGAATGGCCTGAAGACATTAGAGAGCAAGATGTAGCAGGTGATAGCCGTGAAGCTTGGTTAGCACAAGCCATTTGGGCGTGTTATGAGTTATGGGAGTATTGGCGTTATCACGCACCAAAGCCTAAATTATTACCTATTGTTAATAAAAAAATATTGGGGCGTAATGATGCTTGTCATTGTGGCAATGGTAAAAAATTTAAAGTATGTCATGGCAAGTAAGTAGCCTAATACAATCATTACTTAAGATTTTTTAGAAAAAATAAAGGGACTTAATACAATCAAAGTACCACCTACCCACTCTTGCCAACGCAAATGCGACACGCCCCAATAAGCGCTGCTTGCACCTGCAATAAAAATTTCACTGAGCATAATTAACGCGGTAACGTTGGCAGGAAAACGTACCGCACCATATTGCACACCGTAATTAGCGATTAAAAATAGAGTGACCCACATCATTATCTCTACACTAGACCCCCATAGACTATAAGTAGGTATCAAGTCAGGCCAGCTGATTTGATTGATAGATGCCAAACCTATAGCCAGTAATAAACTGCATACTGCACCGCCGATAAACATAGCCTGTAAACGCATCAAATCATTGGCACCTGTAGCATCACTCGCTTTACGTAAAGCAATATTGTTGGCTGCAAAACACACGCCGCCTATAATTCCTAACCAATCGGCTAATTTCGTGGGTATCGGTAAACCCATTTTGGGCTGCCATAAAATTAAGCACGCACCGCTTAAACCCAATATTAAGCGTAAAATTTGCCAACGGTTGATATGTTCACCTAATAAAGTGTGTGCCAATAAAGCTGCCCACACAGGCATTAGGTAAAATAATAAAGTAACGTGCAAAACATCACCAATTGTAATAGCTGTGTTAAAACATACGTTGGTCAAACCTGCGGCTAACACTATCCAACGCAAATAACGATGGCGAAAAATAGCCATAGTTACTTTAGGTTGATACAAGTGAACTATGATACAAGCGACACTAAAAATAAGTGCCGTAAACCACAACGGGTGAATACCCTGTGCATTTAAAGATTTAAAACCAATCCAAGACAACCCCCATACAGTCGCATTAGTCAATAAGCCTAGTGTTGCTACACTAAATAAGTGGGTGGTATTTGGTGTCATAAATAATCAAGGGGTTCAATCCATTGTGCCAACACTTTATCAATACGCATAGCGTCCATGTCTATTATTTCTAACTTCCAACCTTCCCAAGTAATTGATTCACCTGTACGGGGTACACGCCCCATTTCTAATAGTAATAAACCTGCTAAAGTATGGTAATGTTGTTTGTCTTCTTCTGGGACTGTTTTTAAACTTAGACGGTCTTTTAATTCAGGGACAGGAATATTGCCGTCTAATAACCAGCTCCCATCATCACGTTGCACCGCCCAAGAATCTTCTGCATACTGTGTTTTAAATTCACCTGTAATAGCTTCTAACAAATCTTGTTGCGTAACCATACCTTGTAACTCACCGTATTCATCTACCACAAAAGCCATGTGAACGCTGCTTGTTTTAAACTGCTCTAATAATTCCATACCGTTTAATGTTTCAGGCACATACAAAGGCTGAGTTAAATGGCTGCATAAATTAGCTTTTTCGCCGCGCAAATGTTGCGATAACAATAATTTAGTGCTAATAACGCCTAATACATCTTGTAAACCACCACGACATACAGGAAAGCGGCTATGTGGTGATTCGCTAACTTTTTTTAAATTATCAGCCAAAGGTAACGTAGTATCTAAATAAATAATATCTGCTCTAGGTACCATTAAAGATGACATTTGACGGTCATCTAGGCGAAATACGTTGCGTAGCATTTGGTGCTCTTGGTCTTCAATTAAACCTGCTTCACTGCCTTCTTCAATAATTGCATGTATTTCTTCTTCAGTCACTTGTTGTTCAGTGGTGTGTGAAATACCAAATGGCTTCAGTAGTAGCTTAAGAATTACTTTGGTGCTAAACGACAGTAATACTACAAAAGGTTTAGTTAAAAAAGCAATCCCTAACATGGGTTTTGCCATTAAACGTGCTAAAGGCTCTGGATTTAATTGTCCAATTCGTTTAGGTACTAACTCACCCAGTACTATAGAAAAATAGGTAATGAATACAACTACTAAAGCAGTAGCAATACCACTAGAATGTATTTCTGGTGTACCTATATTGATTAAAACCTGTTTAACAGGTGGCGAAAAAACACTTTCACCCACAATACCATTTAACAAGCCAATACTGGTAATACCGATTTGAATGGCTGACAAAAATTTAGTTGGGTCTTCACCTAATTTAAGTGCAGCAATTGCCGAAGAGTTGCCCTCATCAGCTAGCTTTTGCATTTTTCCTTTGCGAGCTGTAACCAAAGCAATTTCTGCCATTGCAAACAAGCCATTTAAAAAAATTAGCCCAAAAAGTAAAGTAAGTTCCATCTAAGTGCATATCCACGTTTAATAACGTATACGCTGGTGTTAATAATATATAAATATACCCGCGTAATGATGAATTTGTACAGTCTTTTTACATAAAAATAGTTTGTACAACACTGATATGATATAAAATCGTCTAAATATATTAGATATACAAAATATGAATCAAATAAATATGATTAATTGATTCACTGTTATACGCTATAGGTAAATTACTACAATAAACAATAAAAAATAAACAATAAACAATAAACAATAAAAAATAAACAATAAAAAATAAAAAATAAAAAATAAAAAATAAATAAAAAATAAAAATTTATGAATAACTTTCATTCATTGTATACACGTTTAAATAATCAAATGAGTGCTGAATTGCAAGCAGCTACAATTGATAAAGAAACAACTATCTTAGTGGGTATTTACACAGGTGGTTACTGGGTTGCTGAAAAATTACACGCAGATTTAGGATTTGTTCAACCATTGTGTGCAGTATCTACTACTTTACAACGCGATGATTTTCCTCGAGTCGGTTTACACAAGCAAAAACGTGCTTCAAAGCTGCCTTTGACTATACAAGGTAGTAAAATTATATTAGTTGATGATGTATTACATACAGGTAGAACCGTTCGTGCAGCTTTAAATGAATTATTTGAATATGGTCGTCCAGCCAGCGTAAAATTGGCTATTTTGGCAGATCGTTGTGAGCGAGAACTCCCTATAGAGCCTGATTTTTGCGGTGGAAAATTAGTTTTAATGCCCCATCAAAAAATTAATTTACGCCAATTATCGGTTGATAAAAGTAATCAATACAATTTAGAGTTTTATGTTGATGGAAAGCAATCAAGAACTACAGATAGTTTATAACTATAATCTACAAAAATAATTTATATAATTTATAAAAACTATAAAAACAAATACTTATGAAGCACCCGCAATTTAACAAGAATGGTGAACTTATTCATTTATTAACTTTAGAGGGCTTAAAATCAAAACATATTTTTAATATTTTGGATACCGCTGAACAATTTATTAGTGTCAGTAACCGTGATGTCAAAAAATTGCCTTTGTTACGCGGCAATAGTGTATTTAATTTATTTTTTGAAAATTCTACCCGTACACGTACTACTTTTGATATTGCTGCTAAACGCCTCAGTGCAGATTTATTCACTTTGAATTTACAAACAAGTAGTGCCAGCAAGGGAGAAAGTTTACTAGATACCGTTGATAATTTAGCGGCTATGCAAGCAGATATATTTGTAGTACGCCATGCTCAAAGTGGTGCATCTACACTGATTGCACAACATCTGAATCGCTTACACAACGGCACTGTTCACGTCATTAATGCAGGTGACGGCCGTCATGCACATCCTACACAAGGCTTGCTTGATATGTACACCATTAGGCATTATAAACAAAATTTTACCGAGCTAACCGTTGCAATTGTAGGTGATGTTTTACATAGCCGTGTAGCACGTAGCGATATTCATGTTTTAACCACTTTAGGTGTACCAGAAATTAGAGTCATAGGACCACGCACTTTAATTCCTGACGATATTATTGATATGGGCGTAAGAATATTCAATAATTTAGAAGAAGGTTTAAGAAATGTTGATGTCATTATAATGCTTCGCTTACAAAATGAACGCATGCAAGGCGGACTAGTGCCTAGTGAAAGAGAATATTTTAAATATTTTGGTTTAACACCTGCTAAATTAGCTTTAGCTAAGCCTGATGCTATTGTTATGCACCCAGGACCCATGAATCGTGGCGTAGAAATTGATTCGGAAGTCGCTGATGGTAATCAAGCCGTTATTTTGCCTCAAGTTAGCTTTGGAATTGCTGTGCGTATGGCGGTGATGAGTTTACTGGCTGGTGTAGGAAAGTAAATTTATGAACATTACCATTAAAAATGCACGATTAATTTGCCCCGCTACTCATTTAGATGCAATACAAACGCTACATATTGTAGGCAACAAAATTAGTGCTTTAGGTCAAGCACCGACTGGCTTTATAGCAAATATCATTATTGATGGCACTGATTGCATATTAACAACAGGCTTAATTGATTTATCAGTTCGATTGCGTGAACCAGGTTATGAACATAAGCAGGCAATGGCTACTGAACTCGCCGCCGCTGTATCTGGTGGTGTAACAACAGTCGTATGCCCGCCCGATACTTCACCTATACTTGATGAAGTAGGTTTGGTTGAAATGTTATTACAACGTGCTGAAAAACTGGCAATAGCCCGTGTTTTACCTTTAGGGGCTTTAACTCGCCAACTTCAAGGACTTGAATTGAGTGAATTAGCCCAACTTGCTGAATCAGGGTGTATCGCCTTTAGTCAAGGGTCTATACCCTTGTCTAATCTTCAGGTATTAGCTCGGGCTTTAAATTATGCTAAAACCTATCAAATACCTGTTTGGTTACGCCCTGTAAATAGTCAATTGGCTTTGGGCGTAGCAGCCAGTGGTGCTTATGCAACCCGTATGGGTTTATCGGGTATTCCGGTGGCTGCAGAAAGTATTGCTTTGCTCACTTTATTTGAGCTGCTACGCACTAACCCAACACCTGTTCATATTCAATGTATTTCCAGCGCCCGTGGCGTAGCGTTAGTGCGTGAAGCCAAATTACAAGGATTACCCGTAACATGTGATGTCAGTGCCTATCATTTACATTGGTGTGATACCGATATTGGTTACTTTAATGCGCAAATGCGTTTCAATCCGCCTTTACGTTCTAATCAAGACAGACTAGCCTTACGTGCGGGTTTAATAGACGGCACGATTGATGCAATATGTTCAGACCATACACCTTTAGATATTGATGCAAAATTATTGTCTTTTGCTGAAGCCAGTGTAGGTGCTAGTGGTGTTGAATTATTGTTATCTATAGTTATTCAGTGGGCTTTACAAGAAAAACTATCACTTGGTACAGCTTTAGCGTGTCTAACTTCAGGAGCTGCTAAAGTGTTACGCCGTGATATACCCAGTCTAATGGTAGGTTCAATAGCTGATTTAGTATTGTTCAACCCTAATATGTGGCAAATCGTCAAAAATTTACACTCTCAAGGACAAAACACACCTTTTGCAGGCATGGAGTTACCCGGTGTGGTACAAGCAACTTTACTGAACGGTCGGTTGGTGTATCAATCTGATTTAAATAAAACACAGACTGTTTACTATTAGAAAAACTCCAAGTATAAAATAAGTAGACTGATTGTTTAAAGTAATATTGAAGCGGTAAGCTTAAAGAGATTTTTAAAACTATTAGGATTTTTAAAACTATTAAATATACAAAAACTATTAAATATACATTTAAAATGCTATTTTTAAGCCTTAAAATTTAAAGCTTAGTTTTTGTATAAGTATGGTTTTGAGAAAAGTCTAATAGATAATAGTGGTGGTGTTCAAATAGCACTGATGCAAGAAATTTAATAATTAAGAAATAATCAGTAAAATGAACAAGCTACTGCACCAGTGTAAATATTATAAAAGTTAAAATTTAACATTACCATAATAGTATATATTTTATATCACCATTATTATTTATAAGCAGTCCCATTTACAATGACTTCAACGCGTCGGTTAGGCAATAAACATTCTTGGAATGCATATTTGTTTTTAAAACGCTGTGTACAAGCCTCTACTTGTAATGAATCACCTTTGTAACTATCTATCAATAAGTCGCTATTAATTCCTTGACTAATCATATATTGCTTGATTAAAATCACTCTATCTTTTGACAAAGTAGTATTATAATTAATATTGCCTGTTTGATTACTTCTATCGGCATGACCAATTAATTCAACCCGTTCAACGCTATAACTACCTGCTTTCATTTCAGCTATCAAACTATCAAGCCGCTGTTTTGTATAATCGCGTACATTTGACAAATCACGTTTATCAAAGTTAAATAGTACTTCAGCAGAATGGCGTATTTTTTGTGATTGAATTACAGGTGGTACTACCACGGGTGGTACTACTACAGGAGTTTCTAATACAGGAGTTTCTAATACAGGAGTTTCTAATACAGGTGGTATTATAGCAATCGGTGTTGTCGTCTGCACTGCTGCTGTAACAGCGGGTGTTGTAGTACAAGTCTCTAATATTTTTTTAGCGGCGTGGAGTTCATTCTCGGCTAATTGAATATAGGGCCGTGCGTGTCGCCAACCTTGGTCATTTATTTCATGCCCTGCATGCGACAAATACACTTCAGCACAAGCCACTTGGGCTTCGGCACAAACTTTAGCACCACCATAATTTGGATGCTGCTTATACTCATTGGCTAACGACCATAAATCACTGCGTAAACGTTGACTATTGTCTAATAGTAAAGTCTGTGTTGCTGGATGGTCTGTCACAATCATCAAAGAACCATTTACTGCAAACGGCGCTTCACTGACGGGTTGTTTCGCTAAATATTGTGTAATTCGTTTTGATTCAGTGTAGGCATCTTGTGCAAAATTACTACGGTCATTACGCGTATATTCATGAAAACTAGCGTCTAGCCAGCAACGTGATTTTGATAACGCATACGACTGACTCGAATAAGTGCCTGTATCAATCAAATCCTGCAGCTCATCACGTTGTACTTGATACAAACTATGATTAACATCCGCTGAACGTGCACGGACTAACGGCGTTATTGCCTTATGCTGTGCATAACTAGTGCTTAACGCACACAATGATGCGACTAACACACTTAAATGCTTTACATTAATAAATTGCAAGATTGATGATTGCTGCATTCAAAACTCCTGTATGTCTTACTTGTATGTCTAGCTAAATTGATTGACTACAACGGCCATTAACGTGCTAAAGTATTGTTAATATAAGGATTTTTTGATTGCAATAAATCCTGATCAAATTTATAGCGCAACCTTAAATAAACGCCCCGAGCGGTATAATCACTTGATAAATCTTTATCTGTATAACCTGTAAAATTATACCCTAATGAAGCCCATAAGTTGCTTGCCATTGAATAACCGACCTCAATACCTACACCGCTTTGTAGTGAACGACCTACTTGATTCAAAGCTTTACCACTCATTAAACTTAGGTTTAGACCTAAGTCAATTTTTTCAGTCACATCATAAATCAGCCTACCGGACAATAAATACGCAGTATAGCGGTCTAAAGGAGTTCCTTGATCACGTTCACTGACGGATTTACCTGCCAACCTGCCTGATAACCACCAAGGACGACTGGGATGGTAATTCGCTTGCACGATACCTACCAAAGCTTTGCGATAATCGTTTTCGCCATTTACGTTATCTTCAACTTTATACTCTAGCTTACCCAACGCATCAAAATGGTTATGCTGTACTGGGCGGTAAGCAAACCCTAATTGAAAACGATCCTGCCAAGCATTAGCTTGCTCACCATGATTATTAGTCGCTAAATAGTAATTTCGTGCCAATACAGTCCAATCACTTGATAGCTTACGGGCAAGCTGTGTTGTGAATAACAGTGTATCTTGACGCGTTAAAGTATCTAAAACACCGTTTGCATCTAAGCGACGGTATTCTAAATTCATACTTGACTTCCAAAGTGGTGAACCTGTATAGTCTAACCCTATTGTCCCTGCGAAAGCATTTTTACCACTACCAGAAATAACCCGCAAACGCTCTACCCCAGTTGACAACAACATTCCATCAGATAACTGCCATGCATTGCGTAAACCCGTTGCAATTTGTGATTCACTACTTTCAACGGCATCACGTAAACGGTATTCAGAAAAAACATTACCGCCTTGCATATAAGTAGAATTAATACCCAAAGAAACGGATGAACTACGATTAGATATATCTAAACCATACTGTGAAGATAAATCACGTTGTTGGTCTGCACGTATGTATACCCGTGTACGCTCACTAGCTTGATACTCTGCTCCTAACTCAAACCGGCGTGCATTATTGTCATCAACAGACACACCTAGACCATCTGTCACACTATTTTTACCTATATCCGCTTTTGCATTAATACTTAAACGGTTGGTTATTTTTAAATCAGCACCCACATAAACTGTATCACTTTGACGCTTAATACTTGAGTTAGATGGCGAAACATTCATAGTATCGCACACAGTACCATTAATATTCATTAATGACGATGAATTAGCACCCGAAAATCCACCACTATTATTCGGCGAAAATGTACTGCCTAGTTGTGGATTACACGCACTATTTGTTAATAAGCCATTGACTGTGCCTTCTTCGCGATTAGTACGAACGCCCGTACTTAACGTTACACTGTCACTTAATTTTGCCTGAATACCTATACGTCCAGTACTGGCTTGCGCATCAGTATCTAACGCTTTTGAACGTCCAATATCACCGTCTATAGCCACTGATGGTGATAGTTTAACTGTTGTATTGATACCCATTTGTTGAGTACCTGCACCTACTGAATCTGTGCTAACATTCATAAAACCAGCTTCAGTACGCCTTAAATACGCATTGGCTTCTACAACATCACCAGTATGTTTTAATTCAACCCGTGAAGCAATCCCCTCACGTTCAGTTAAAGAAGCATTAGACTGAACTATCGGTAAGACTACTGGACTATTTACTGTCAAAGTTTTTGATTGCGCAATTTCAGCGACAAGCCGTGTTGATTCACCCAAATGAACCGCTGTATTAACACTGGCTAACTTCAGCGACGCAATTGGATTATTGTCTTGCACATACGAACCACCCACAGTAGCATACGATCCTATATTCATCTGACCATCAATACCTGCCACTACAAATTTCTCACCACCTTGATCAACTTCGTAACTAATTCTTAAGCTCATAGGGTTGCCTTGTGCATCTAAACTAGGCAAAGCGCGCGACAATAAAATACGCGAACTAAACGGTTCAAATACATAATCATTTAAACGAACCAAAGGGGTTATTGATAAAATTGTACTTAAATTCCTACGATCACGCACAAGTATTTCTATCTTCTCTGAATTTTCTAATGCTGTTGTATTCTTTACTGCAAAAGGACCGCTAGTACCATTTGCTGTAATTTCTTCTGTTACATTCTTTAGCGTATCATAAGCAACAAATCCATTAACGATACCTGTTGAACCTTCAATATGACCTTTAAAGCCCGTTAAACTTCGGCTATAAGTACCCAATTGACGCAAATCAGTCCCTGCAACCATTCCTGTGCCTGCAGCTTGACTAAAACCATCTGCTGTATTGTAATCGCCATACATTGCAAAACTACGGTCTTTATCTACACGTACATAAAAACGCTCACTTGAACGTGCTTCAAAGCCTTTAACGCTTGCATCACCATATACTGGGTACATTTGCTCAGGCTTAATATCACGCAATAAACGCGCCCGTGTTTCTTTATCACTATCAAAACTAAGTGTTAATAGAGTGCTACCAGCTATCTTGCCTTTTAAGAAAAAAGCTGCCCGCAATGCAGCGGTACTAACATTACCATTTTTCCCTGTATTGCTACGGCTAAAACGATTGATTTCTCGCTCAAAACCATCATCAATTCGCGCTGGACTTATAGTCGTACCTAAATTTACTTTTGTTAAGCGTAAAGAACCTTCAATTAAACCAGCCGCTACCATCTCACGTAATTCTAAACCAAACGGAATTACTCCCACTGCAAATGAGTCACCCGCACTAACCTTCAGTTGAACATCCTGCACAGTATCAGGTGCAATTAAACTAAATACAGATTGACCGTCTAATACCTTTAGTTGAATTCCAGGTACGCTACGGTCTGCATCTTTACTAGTATTACCAAACTCGTCATCAGCAGTGCCATTAAGTTGAAGTTTGCCACCACTATGCTCTAAAGTCAATAGTACGGGGTCTTTCATCAAATTACCCTGTAAATCATGTACTGTCACATACACATTTAACTCACTTCGCCCATCTGCAGGCACACCAGCGTTATCTACTTTAACACGAATTTTACCTATCTTTGCGTTCGCTGCATAAGCACTATTAAGCAAACTCATAGAGTTTGATTGAATACCCGCTGATGCAACATTGGCTATAAACTTGCTATTTAATGCACTCTCTACATTGCTATTTGCCGATAAAACTGCTGAACTACTAACCGTAAATAAACCTAATAAGGCTACATGTAATACTTTAGGACAGCCTACTTTCTTGACTGTGCGTGCTTTTAATGTAGTATGAGCTTTCATTATCTTTTCCTCTCAAACTTAACGAACCACTGCTGGCACAATAGTATTCACAGATTTACTCTCAAACTCTAATACATTAACATTATTAATATTAGTATTATAGTTAGCATCATCTCGTGATTTACGCGCTTGAACTTGTTTTACAACCGTGTCATAGCAACCGGTTTCTATAAAGTCAGCCCTTTGTATATCACCATTTTTTAAATCTAAGAACAAACTCATTGCATCACCCGTATTACGGCTACTGCTAGTTGTCATCACACTACCACGCGGCAAAGTACTTTGATCTAACACCAATACATTTAGCTTAGGGTCTAAATCACACAAATTGTATTTGCCTTCAACATCCGTAGTAATACTTGTACCATCTTGTAAATAAAGACGCACATTCGGAATGCCCATTTCTTGGGAGCTTGAATCTTGTATATGATTATTATTACAGTCCATATATACTTTACCGACTACACAGCTTTGAGTACCTAAAACACCACCTGTGACTTTAACTGTATGCTGTGCTTCATTTGAACACGGTGCGTTTGGTAAAGCACAATTTACATTAAGCCCTACGGTTGCAGTTGCACGGTTAATACCTGTACCTTGTTGTGCACCAACACCTAAACGAACACGGTAACTTAGAATTACTTCACCTTTGGCATTGATAATACCTGTATTAAATTTTAGTACAGGCCCTGGTTTACCCGATGGCTCTGATAATTTAGTCACTACACCGTTTTCACCCTGTAATTGTGCTGTGCCATCAATATAACGAAACCCTGCAGGTAAATTGTCTACAACTTCTGATACCGCAATACTGTTGGTCGCATCATCAACTCGCTTTATCTTAATGGTATAACGCACACTGTCACCTATTTCTGCTGTAACTTTATCAGCTACTTTGCTTAATAATAGCTTCGGTTGTGCTGCAGGATCCATCGGTATATGGTTATTTACAACTGCTGTACCACTGGCAGGCGTTAAATTAAAATCTAAAAAGTAAGTGGTATCTTGTGATAAATTAGGCGGTGGATTACCATTCACACCATTACCATTCACACCAACATTTCCGCTACCTATAGGTGTGAATATACCATTACTCAATGTACCAGAAACACTGCTAGGAACAGATTGCAATATAGGAATAATACTAGAAGCAGAGTCAACCGTTACTGTACCCGCTGTAAATGAAGTGTAGCCTGGTGCTTTAACCGTAATTTTATACACCCCTGATGGCGCTGTATTGACTAACAAAAATTGATAAGCACCTGGCAACGGCGTATTAACACCTGATGACTTCATTGAGGCGCTTTGACCTGACACCGCATAGCGGTTTGCAGCCGCTAAGTGTAGTGACGGCTCAAATCCAACTGGACCTGTTAACGTCACAGTAGCACCAGTAATCGGTAAACGTGTCACACTGTCGTACACTACGCCAGAAGGATCTAACGGCAAGGATTGATTCAATAAATTCGCACCAGACTTCAATGAAACACTCAGTTCATTTGGATTAATGATGGTCGAAGTACCGCCTGCTGTATTGACTGTAGTACCTATTACAAATGGCTGTGCACTGGTGTGATCAATCGTAGGAACACCATAAAGAATGCCGTTTGTATCCGCATCACGAAAGCGAACTGTATACGCTTGGTTAGGCACTAAACCAGTCACTTGATAACTACCAGGACCTGTCAGCGAACCCACCACACCTAATGAAGACTCATTATTACTTGGTACTGACGCGATAACTTTACGATACGTCAGCGAGGCAGGATGGTTATCAATTACCTCAACAATCATACCACCGACTGGCAATTCACCATTATTTAATTGACGGTCATGGTTTGTATCTTGCCATACAATACCTGATAAACTAGACGATTGCTGAACGGCAGTCGAGTATTCAAAGATATTATTATCAGTATAAAAAGGTATCATCGTTTCACCGCCACCATCTACTTTAAGTTTATTAATCAAAGCGGGTGCACATTGACCTTGCGCGTTGGCTGTTGCACAAGCAATATTTTCAACTGCAACCAATAATTTAATTTCATCTAAGCTATAGTTTACAGAAGGAGGCATCGCTGACGGCATAACCACAGCATTTGATTTACATACCATAGTGGTGCTACCTATAACTGTTGTACTACAATCCCAATTAGTACCTGTGGGAATTGCTTTTACAGTCATGCCTACTGGTAAAGTATCTACGACTGTATATTCGCCCACTGTCGGTAAATAACCTGCGTTACCAATTTTTATTGTGTATATTCCAACGTTACCCACCGTAAATGAATCAGGGGTATGCGTTTTATTAACTACAAGATCAGGACTACCAGATGTAACAATTGTCAATGTAGACATATCGCACACCGTTTGATTCGGCGACGGCGCACACAATGTATAGATGACCGTACAATTGCTATTTGCTACCGTTGGGCTACTGTAACTCACAATACCTGTGGTACTGATGGTAGCATTACC
>JBEDNN010000062.1:0-25851 GCA_041170585.1 Pseudomonadota bacterium
ATTAAAAAATACGGCATTGCTACTTTAATATGGTTAAGTCGTATATTTATAATATTTTCTTAGCAAAAATAAGGCTTATTTTAGATAAAAAATACAAAAACTATTTTTAAGTAGCAATACCAAAAATACATACTTACACATGTAATGTATACCTATACTTTAAAAAATATTTAACGGCTGGCTTTTTTACGTTCGTTTTCTTTCAAATAACGCTTACGAATTCGTATATTTTTAGGCGTTACTTCCACTAACTCATCATCAGCAATAAACTCAACTGCATACTCTAAATTAATCGCAATCGGTGGGACTAAACGTACCGCTTCATCAGTACCAGAAGCACGCACGTTCGTCAGTTGTTTGCCTTTAATTGGATTAACCACTAAATCATTGTCGCGGCTATGAATACCAATCACCATACCTTCGTATAAAGCTTCGCCCGGTGATACAAACATACGGCCTCTGTCTTGTAATTTCCACAAGGCATACGCAACCGCTTCACCGTCATCTTGGCTAATTAATACACCATTACGACGTTCGCCCACTAAACCTTCCTTGGCAGGTGAATAACCATCAAAAATATGTGACAATAAACCAGTACCCCGTGTCATACTCATAAACTCGGTTTGGAAACCAATTAAACCACGAGCAGGAATACGGTATTCTAGGCGTGTGCGTCCACGGCCATCCGATTCCATATTTTGTAAATCACCTTTTCGCTCACCTAATGCTTGCATAACCGCACCTTGATTATCATCTTCTACATCAACAGATAAAGCTTCAAAGGGTTCTTCACGTACACCGTTATTATCACGGAATACGACTTTTGGACGACTCACAGCCAGTTCATAGCCTTCACGGCGCATATTTTCAACTAAAATAGTTAAATGTAATTCACCTCGACCTGCGACTTCAAATACAGTATCATCATCAGTTTCAGAGACACGCAATGCAACATTGGTATTTAATTCTTTATATAAACGGTCTTTAATTTGGCGACTAGTTATAAATTTCCCTTCACGGCCTGCAAGGGGTGAAGTATTCACCATAAAATTCATTACTAGTGTCGGTTCATCAACCGCAATCATGGGCAAAGCTTCTGGCGTACTTGGGTCGCACAGCGTTACACCAATACCAATGTCTTCAATACCATTAATTAATACAATATCACCTGCATGGGCTTCTGGCGTAATA
Organism: Pseudomonadota bacterium; assembly: GCA_041170585.1. Classification (GTDB taxonomy): domain Bacteria; phylum Pseudomonadota; class Gammaproteobacteria; order Burkholderiales; family Burkholderiaceae_C; genus JBDLSY01. The sequence goes on from JBEDNN010000062.1 coordinate 1,192, forward strand.
ACGCGTTCAAGCCCTTCAAACGTCAAAATTTGATTGATTTTGCGAGTAACCCCCGGTGTGCCGTCACCTTTTAACATTGTTACAGATTGACCTGTTTTTACAGTCCCGCGTGAAATACGCCCCACACCGATTCGACCGACGTAGCTAGAATAATCTAATGAACAAATTTGTAATTGAAAGGGTTCTGACGAGGTATCAGGACGTGCAGGCACGTGGTCAATGACTGTTTGAAATAAATAATCCATATTACCACTACGGACATCAGCATTGTCACCTGCATAACCGTTTAAACCACTGGCATAAATCACTGGGAAGTCTAATTGGTCGTCAGTTGCACCTAATTTATCAAACAATTCAAACGTTGCATTGACCGCAAATTCAGCACGCGCACCAGGGCGATCTACTTTATTAACAACAACAATTGGTTTTAAGCCTAAAGCCAATGCTTTTTTAGTTACAAAGCGGGTTTGCGGCATAGGCCCTTCTACCGCATCAACCAATAATAATACACAATCAACCATAGACAATACGCGTTCAACTTCGCCGCCAAAGTCAGCGTGTCCTGGTGTATCAACAATATTAATGTGATAATCGCCCCAAGTTACAGCACAATTTTTAGACGTAATAGTAATACCACGCTCTTTTTCAAGATCATTATTGTCCATAACGCGTTCGGTAACGGCTTGATTTTCACGGAATGTACCGCTTTGACGCAATAATTGATCGACTAAAGTTGTTTTACCATGATCAACGTGGGCAATAATAGCAATGTTTCTTAGTTGTTTACTCACAAAAGTTCCTTATTAACTATAAATTAAGTATTAGATTGGTTAGTTTGGGTATTTAAATATATATATGTAAAATATTAATAAGATATTCGTAAGATATTCGTAAGATATTCTAATAGAACAATAAATAAATAAATTTTATTTAACCTGTATTGCAGCAATGTTTAAGTCTAAACGCTGCATTAATAGCCGGTCTAAATTCGTTTCTGGATTACCAGTAGTCAATAGCTTATCACCATAAAAAATAGAATTTGCTCCAGCTAAAAAGCACAAAGCTTGAATACCATCGCCCATTTCTTGTCGCCCAGCAGACAAGCGAATCCTTGATTTTGGCATAGTGATTCGTGCGACAGCAACCGTACGTACAAACTCAAACGGGTCTAAATTGACTAAATTAGCATTGTCTGCTAAAGGTGTTCCTGCTATTTTTACTAAATGATTAATGGGTACAGAATCAGGCTGCGGTGTTAAATTAGCCAACTGCGCAATTAAACCTGCACGGTGACGACGCGTCTCACCCATACCCACAATCCCACCGCTACAGACATAAACCCCTGCTTTACGTACACGGTTTAAAGTATCTAAACGGTCTTGGTAATCACGTGTAGTAATAATATCACCATAAAAATCAGGGGCAGTGTCTAAATTATGGTTGTAATAATCAAGCCCTGCAGATTTTAAAATTTCAGCTTGACCCTCATCTAGCATACCTAAAGTCGCACAGGTTTCTAAACCTAAGGCTTTCACAGCACCAATCATTTCTGAAACATTTTCAATATCACGCTCCTTAGGTGAACGCCAAGCTGCCCCCATACAAAAACGTGTTGCACCTTGGAATTGTGCTGCTTTAGCTGCATCTAAGACTTCATTTAAATCCATTAATTTACTGGCTTTTACACCCGTATCAAACCTTGCAGCTTGCGGACAATAATTACAATCTTCTGGACAACCCCCTGTTTTAATTGACAGCAAACTGGCAAACTCAACCTGATTGACTACAAAATTGGCACGGTGAACCGTTTGGGCCTGAAACATTAAATCATTAAATGGTAAATTGAATAACTGCTCAACCTCATCGACAGTAAATATTGATGTTGTATTTAATGTGTTAGATGACTCAAATACTGGCTTAACAACAGCTTTGCTTGTATGAAAATGTACAATTTGTTCCATAGCTTAAATTATGATTATTTTATTCTCGCCCAATTAAACGAATTGGGTGTAATACGCCTTGCTTTAAGGCTGCAATGCCTAAAAATTTATCACCGTGATAAACACGCACTGTATCAACATCAGCCTTTATATAACCTAAAATATTACTATTACTATTACTGTTGCTATTGATATTAATGTTACTATTATTACTGTAATTATTTACAGATTCATTGAAGGTATCATTTAATAATTTAATTCGCCCACCATTACTAAATAATACGGCTTGTGTCGCATTAATTGTCTCAAGTGTATGAGACGCTAACATTGCATCGACAGGCAGTAAGCAAAGTTTTAAGTCAGCTTCACCCATTGCTTGAAACGCCTCTAAATTATGTGCATCTGACACACTCCAATCGGCAACAGCCGTGCGACGCAACGCAGTTAAATGTGCCCCACACCCTAAAGCAGCACCAATATCTTGTCCTAAAGTGCGAATATACGTACCTTTACTCACTTTAACGCAAATATCAAGCCATAATTGTCCTGCTTCCCCAATTATCTTTTTTTCAATACTTAAACCCGTATTAACATCAAAAAAACTAGCGTTAAAAACACTCAATTCATATACGGTAATTATTCGTGCTTTTCGCTCTATTTCAATACCTTGCCGTGCAAGTTCATACAAAGGCCTGCCTTGATGCTTAAGGGCACTATACATCGGTGGTACTTGCTCAAGTAAACCCGTAAACTGTTGAATCACTGTATTTAAACGCGTAGTAGTAAAATTAACAGACTGACGGCTTAAAACAGTCCCCTCTGCATCACCTGTAGCAGTTGTGATACCTAAACATAAACGTGCAGTATAAGTTTTATCAGCATTTAATAACCCTTGTGCAAACTTACTGGCTTCACCTAAACACAAGGGAAGCAAGCCTGTTGCTAATGGATCTAAAGTTCCTGTATGTCCAGCTTTGGCAGCTTTAAAAACGCGGCGTACTTGTTGTAAAGCCTGATTACTACTATCACCTAACGCCTTGTCCAACAAAACAATACCATTCACTGATTGCCATATTGTTTTGGCTTTAACAGATTTAGTAAGCATATTTTGCACAACATTTACACCATTATTCACACCGCTAATCAGCGATTATTACAGATTTAACTGAATACGAAGGGTTTATTTGAAGTTTAGTTACGTCCTCATCTTTAGCTGTAATAGTCAGCGCTTCTTGAATTAAACCAGTCATCGCAATACCATTTTTAGTTGTATTGTCATATATAAAATGTAATGCGGGTGTTGTATGCAGCACTAAACGTTTACCTAACTCTCTACGTAAATAACCTGCCGCCGCTTCTAAACCAGCCTGCACAGGTTCAGTGGGCATGGTATCTATCAACATAGAATAAAACACTTTAGCGTGGCTATAGTCTGGCGTTACCTCTACGCCAGTGACTGTAACCCAAGCACCTTGCAAACGTATATCTTTTACTTCAGTACGAATTAATTCAGCCAAATCTTTTTGAATTTGGTCAGCAACACGTACATTGCGATTGACTGTATTACTTTTGTTTTTATTCATTATTTATTGTTTTACTGATTTATTATTTTACTTATTTTATTTATTTTATTTACTTATTTTTAAGTAATGTTAAATTTTAACTTTTACAGTATTTATGTTGGTATATTGTCTTATTAATTTTATTAATTACTTCTTAATTATTAAATTTCTTGTATCAGTGCTATTTGAACATTACCATTTTTAACTATATTAACTATAAGATACGGGCAATTTCAACCATCTCAAAGGCTTCTAAACGGTCTCCAACTTGTAAATCATTGTTATTTTTGAGTGATAAACCACATTCAAAATTATTTTTAACTTCACGTGCATCATCTTTAAACCGCTTTAACGAATCCAACTCACCTGTCCAAATAACAACATTGTCACGTAACAAACGAATTTTAGAGGTACGACGAACAACCCCCTCTAACACCATACAACCAGCAATACGGCCAATTTTAGAAATATCATACGTTTGACGTACTTCCACTAAACCTAATATTTCTTCACGTTGTTCTGGTGCAAGCATACCTGATAAAGCGGCTTTTAAATAATCTACTGCATCATAAATGATACTGTAATAAAGAATAGTAACATTTAGTCCTTCAGCGACTTTACGTACACTAGCATCAGCACGGGTATTAAAACCAATCACCAATGACTGACTAGCCGCAGCCAAATTAATATCACTTTCAGTAATACCGCCCACACCTGTATGGACAATATGTACACGAACTTCGTCGTTGGCTAGCTTACCGATGGAATGGGCAATGGCTTCTTGTGAACCTTGTACGTCTGCTTTGACAATCACGTTTAAAGTTTTCTTTTCACCTTCACCCATATTTTCAAACATATCAGTCATTTTTGCAGCACTTTGTTTAGATAATTTAGTATCACGGAATTTGCCTTGACGGTATAAAGCCAACTCACGGGCTTTACGCTCATCAGCCAAGACCATCACCTCATCACCTGCATTGGGTACATCGGTTAACCCCTGAATTTCTACAGGAATAGAAGGACCTGCCTCATTAATTAGCTTACCATTTTCATCCATCATAGCGCGAACACGGCCAAAACTAGCACCCGCCAACACCACATCACCACGACGCAAAGTACCACTTTGAATTAAAACAGTTGCTACAGCACCTTTACCTTTGTCTAAACGACTTTCAATGACTACGCCCTTAGCGTGTGAAGTAACAGGTGCCCGCAACTCTAACACTTCAGCTTGTAATAATACTTGCTCAAGTAAAGCATCAATACCCTGTCCTGTTTTAGCCGATACTTCAATGAAAGGTGAATCACCACCAAATTCTTCAGGAACTACACCACAAGTAACCAATTCGTTACGAACACGTTCAGGTGCTGCATCAGGCTTATCTATTTTAGTCATCGCAACAACTAAAGGTACACCCGATGCTTTAGCATGGGCAATGGCTTCTTTAGTTTGCGGCATTACACCATCATCAGCGGCAACAACAAGAATGACAACATCGGTCGCTTTAGCGCCGCGAGCACGCATTGCTGTAAACGCTTCGTGTCCTGGTGTGTCTAAAAAAGTAATCATGCCACGGTCTGTTGTCACGTGGTATGCACCAATATGTTGCGTAATTCCACCTGCCTCACCACCAGCTACCTTGGTACGACGAATATAGTCTAACAACGAAGTCTTACCATGATCAACGTGACCCATTACTGTAACTACAGGAGGACGAGCATGTAGTTCTGCTGTACTTTCGTCATCTTCTACCAAATCCACTTCAGGGTCATCAATCCGTGCAGCTAAGGCTTTATGCCCTAACTCTTCTACAACAATCATGGCCGTTTCTTGATCTAAAATTTGGTTAATTGTAACCATTTGACCCATCATCATCAGTGCTTTAACCACTTCAACGCCTTTAACAGACATTTTATGTGCTAAATCAGCTACTGAAATAGTTTCAGGTACATGAATTTCACGGGCAATGAACTCAACAGGTGTCTGAACATATTGGTGTTCGTCATGACGACCACGACCTTTACCACCTGCGGCACGCTTACCGTTACTACGGACTTCTTTTGCTTTGACTTTTTTGCGATCATCTACTGTAACTACCCCCTCATTTTGGCGAATAGTTTTTGTAACAACCGCAACTTTAGCCGCTGGCTTAGACGCACTGTTGGCTGCTTTGGCAGGTACGGCTGATTTATGTAGCGTACCTTCAATAGGAACAGGCTTAATCATTTTTCTAGGAGGGGCAGCCATTTGCTCACGTAAACTAGCCGTACTGGTTTCCGCTGCTTTTCGTTTTGCCTCACGTTCAGTAGCCACTAATTTTTCAGCTTCAATACGCGCTGACTTAGCAGCCATCAAATCTGCCATTGCTTTTTCACTGGCACTCATCGTTTTCACAACAGGTGCGTCAATCGTTTTTACTGTTTCTAGTGATTTGGACTCACTAACTGGGGGTTGTGTCACTTTTAGTGAAGGTGGCACGACCATTTTTAATTTATGTGTTTCAACAACAGACTGCTTTAATTTTTTAGTAAAAACAGGCGCACCGATTTGGGGCTTAGACGTTATAGCCAATGGTTTTGATTCAATGATGGGTAAATCAGCTATAAGCGGTTCAACTACTACTGAAACAGGAGAGTTCACTGACAATGCTTTAGCTACTTTAATTGAAGCAGCAGCTGCAATTTTAGCTTGAATAATCTGTTGTTTTTTCTCAAAATCAGCTTCTTGAATGGCACGCAATTTGCGCTGACGTTCAGCTTCTTCCTCGCGACGTTTCAATACATCAGGCGAGATAACCGAAATAGGCTCAGGTGTTATTGCCTTGGCTGGTGTTACAGCTTGATTTAATGGCGTATCATCCTTAGCACTATCAATTCTAACATTATTTTCTTTAACATTATTTATTTCTATTTTAGTATTATCAGTTTTAGCAAGATCAGTATTTAAATGTATATGCTCTACAGACACTTCAGGAATTAAGTCTTTAGGCTGGAACGCTATTGAGACGTTTAACGCATCAGTCAATACTTCAGTTACACTATCCACAGTGATTTCAGTGATAGCTTCAACATTATTATGCTCATCTACGTTATCTACTAAAAGACGGCGTTTTGGTTTTGTAATAACTTGGATGCCATTATTGGGCTTACCTGTTACAGAACGATTTATACCTGATTTAGTACCTAAAGTACGCACACCTAAAGTAGTTTGTACAGCAGATTTAAAGGTACTGGCACATTGTTCTTGTTCTGCAGTACTCAACCAGTCGCTCGCCGAAGCTTTATGTACACCTATTTTTTCTAAGTGTGACAATATAACAGCAACGGGTGTACGCAGTTGTTCTGCGTATTGACTGACGGTAATTTGACTCATGTAAATTCCTTAATCTCTTTCTAAAATAATTGGACACACACTATAGCAATAAAATATTTGATTAAAGTTAAATATTTAACGTTTAACATTTAACATTTATTTTTAATGTGCAATGTTTATGTTTATATTTGTATTTAATGTGTGTGTTTATATGTAATATATGCAATGTGTGTAATATGTAATATGTAATATTTAAACAAATATCTGGGCTTGATATTTAAATTTGGCATTGCTACTTTAATATGGTTAAAGTATATATTTCTAAAATTTTCTTAGCAAAATAAAGCTTACGTAAGATAAAAAATACAATAACTGTTTTTAAGTAGCAATACCTTAAATTTAATAAAAAAAAAACAATATCAATAAATAGTATATTTTTTATGCCATTTTATCCATAATACGTGCCGCTGTAATTAATTGAGATGCACGTATAATTGTCAAACCTGATAATTGTTCTAGTTGTTCGTTTTTACAGCGGTCTAACAACTCAGTAGCTGATTTACCTTTTAAACCTGGTGGTAAACGCCCTTTACTAACCGCTAATTCAGCCAATAGCTCATCGGCGGCCAATGTTGCTAAGTCACCTGGTGTATAAACGCCAATTCTTGGCAAAATATCAATTAAAAAACGATCATCACCAATTAAAGCCAATAGACCTTCGCCACTACTTGCAGTAGCTTGATCACGAATCGCATTTTGTGACAAAACAGCAGCACGTGCACGACGACGCAACTCTTGTACGGTGTCCTCATCAAACGATTCAATTGCCAGTAATTCATCAACAGCCACGTAAGCGACTTCCTCTAAACTAGTAAAGCCTTGTTCAATCAAAATATCAGCGACTTCCACATCAACATCAAGTTCTTTAATGAAGACTACGCGAGCATTTTCTAATTCATCGGTTTGCTTTTTCTCTGACTCTTTTTCTGTCATTAAATTAATACGCCAACCTGTTAGTTCAGAAGCCAAACGAACATTTTGACCACCACGGCCAATTGCAATGGCTAAATTTTCATCATCAACTACTACGTCCATACTATGAGCATCTTCGTCAATGACAATGGATTTTACTTGAGCGGGCGACAATGCATCAACTACAAATTGACTGGGTTCTTCATTCCAAAGAACAATATCTATATTTTCACCACTAATTTCATTGCGTACCGCAGTAATTCGTGTGCCACGGACACCTACACAAGTACCAATAGGATCAATACGCTTTGGGTCAGGCGAATACACAGCTAATTTAGCACGCACACCTGGGTCTCTAGCAGCACTTTTTAAAATTAGTAAACCTTGTTCAATTTCTGGGACTTCATTAGCAACCAAAGCAATTAAAAATTCTGGTGAAGTACGTGACAAAGTTAATTGTGGCCCTCGTGCAGCTACATCTATTTTCGTAACATACGCACGTAGACGTGCGCCTGCAAACAAATTTTCTTTAGGAATCATATTGTCTCGCGATAACCGCCCTTCTAAGCGACCAATTTCAACAATCGCATCTCCACGGTCTAAACGTTTAACAGTACCAGTAACAATACGTTCACCACGTGCTTGAAAATCAATTAATACTTGTTCGCGTTCAGCATCGCGAATTTTTTGCATCATTACTTGTTTGGCTGCTTGTGCGCCAATACGTCCAAACTCCACACCTTCAATATCTTCTTCAACAAACTCACCTTCTTGAACATCTGGCAATTGTTCACGGGCTTCACTTAAAGCCAATTGACAATTAGGTATCTCAACCGCATCATCTAGCATAATTTGCCAACGGCGAAATGCTTCATATTGACCTGTGCTACGATTAATTGAGACACGGACATCCACATCATTTTCAGTAAAATTATGTTTTTTTACAGCAGATGCCATAGCTTGCTCTAAAGCAATGTAAGTTGCCTCAGCACTCACACCTTTTTCACGCGACAGCGCATCAACTAACACCAAAATCTCTTTACTCATAATTCTTGCCTTTAAAATCTAGATATGGGTCTAAACGAACCGATTCAACGTCATCTAACTTAAAATTCAAAGCGATTTCTTGTACTTTTAAATTTAAATCCAACACTTTCTCTAACTTTTTTTGCTGCGTTTTAGATAATTTTTTGCTTTCTATAGCAATTTCATAATGCTGCACAGAATCACTTGTAGCAACAGGCAACTGTAAAATACCTGTATATGTTTTTCTATTTTGGAATGACTCACTTAATTTAACAGTTACTCTTTTACCAGCAAAGCGAACAAAATCTGCGTGCTTGTTTAACGGACGATTAACACCTGGTGAACCCACTTCTAGCCGTTCATAAATAATATTTTCTACAAAAAACACAGCCTGAAGCTGACGTGTAATTTGCTCACAATGTGCTATGCTCACACCCAAAGGGTTATGAGGTTCATCTATAGTAATGGACAATAAACCCTTAGGAAGACGCTCGATTTCAACCAGCTCTACACCAGCAAAACCTGCTACGGTATCTACAACGATGGTTTGAATGGATAAATTACTCAAAAAGTACTCAAAAATGTTTAAAAATATTTGAAAAATTGCTTAAAAAAACTACTTAAAAATTACTTAAAAAATAAAACGCAAAAAAAATGGGTACCGATAAGGGTTACCCACTCACCTGCTATATTATATGTCTATAGCAAAAATAGCATTTTACCTTAAACTAATGATATTGTTTTGATTTTTATTCTAAAAAATATAAAAAACCTAAAAACTAACTAAAAATCAGTTAAAAATCATTAAAAAAATATAAAAATATAAATTTACATCATAGTAACAACTAATTAATAATTAAATAATTAAATAATCTTAGTTGTTACTAAATACTAAAAATTCAACGTACGTTTATCCACTGCTAAAGCAGCTTCTTTCATTGATTCACTTAGGCTAGGGTGAGCATGGCAGATTCGAGCAACATCTTCACTGCTTGCTTTAAATACCATCGCCATTACAGCTTCAGCAATTAACTCGCTGGCTTGAGGACCAATAATATGAACACCTAATATTTCATCAGTTGTTTCATCAGCTAACATTTTGATTTGCCCTGACGTATCCCCTAAAGCACGCGCACGGCCATTGGCTAAGAAAGGAAAACTACCGACTTTATAGGCAACACCATCGGCTTTTAATTGTTGCTCAGTACGACCCACCCAAGCAATTTCTGGGCTGGTATAAATCACCCACGGAATCACATTAAAATCAACATGACCATGCTGACCTGCTAAACGCTCGGCGACTGCAACGCCCTCTTCTTCGGCTTTATGTGCCAACATTGGACCACGTACAACATCACCAACCGCCCATACATTGGGCAAATTAGTCTGGCATAAATCATTGACAACGACAGCACCACGCTCATCTAGTTGTAAACCAACCGCTTGGGTATTTAAGCCAGCAGTATTGGGTACACGCCCAACACTAACGATTAATTTATCACACTCTAAATTAAGTACCGTATCTGTACTATCAGTGTATGTAACGCTTACACCTTTTTTAGTTTTTTTAATCTCGGTGATTTTTACACCCAACTGAATATTCAAACCTTGTTTAGTCAATAGTTTATGTGCTTCTTTAGCAATAGTTTCATCAACAGCACTTAAAAAGTTTTTTGAACCTTCCAATACCGTGACTTCCGACCCAAGCCTACGCCAAACACTGCCCATTTCTAAGCCAATAACACCCGCCCCAATAACACCTAATTTTTTAGGTGTTGCTATCATTTTTAATGCTCCGTCATTAGATAAAATAAATTCTTCATCAAACGCAATCTGTGGTAAAGAACGCGCGCTTGAACCTGTAGCAATAATAATATGTTTTGCACTTAAAGTATCCGCACTTTTACCTGAAACTGCTATTTCATAAATACCTTCTTTTGCAGCTAAAAATGAAGCACGGCCATGATAAAAATCAACTTTATTTTTTTTAAATAAATATAAAATACCGTCATTATTTTGCTTGACTACAGTATCTTTACGAGACAACATTACACCCACATCCATACTGACTTTGCTGGCAGTAATGCCGTGGTCAGCAAAATGATGATTCGCCTGTTCAAAATGTTCTGAACTTTGCAACAAGGCTTTTGAGGGAATACACCCAACGTTGGTACACGTTCCTCCAGGGGCAGCACCGCCTTTGGCATTTTGCCATTCATCAACGCAGGCCACTTTAAAGCCTAATTGTGCGGCACGAATAGCAGCGACATAACCACCAGGGCCAGCACCAATTACGATAAGGTCAAATTGTTTGGTCATATTTATTTATGAAATTTAAAGTTTAGAGTTTAAAAAAGAGTCCCTAGAAACAAGTACCTTTAATTTTCAATACAAAACCAGCACATTGTTTGACCATTTTGCTGAATCATTAAAGATATTCAATATTGTATTGTAACTAGGCACTCTATTTTTAATCTATTTTTAATCTGTTTGAATTTATTTAAAATTTATTTAAAATTTATTTTTATACGTATTGTGTTTGTGAGGTTTTAAGGATAGTCCTGAAAACTATTTAACCAAGCTTGGTCAATTTCTTTTAAATTTTCACCACTAACATCATAAAAAATAACTTGATTATTGACTTTTAACTCACCTACACGGTTTTTAGTATGTCTAAGTAAATTGTTACGCAAACTATAGTACCCTTCTTTACCAAACACATAAAAGACTATTTTTTTTCTTTTCTTAAAGCCACTTCGACTGTCTCTGCTGGTTAAATACTCAAACACTGGCTTAAATTGAGTATCATCGGTCTCACCTAAAGCACACCCAAAAAAGTGTATTTCTTCTGCATTTTCTACTTCATCACGTAAATTAACAGGTCCGTAAGCGTGATGGTCTGATTTATTCAAAAAAGCAAATTTAGGATCAACTCCGCCGTCTTCAACACCAAACACAATATTATTATCTACTAAACTTCCGTGAATATATAAATATGTACCAGGATAACAATAATTTAAAAGTACATCTGTGTAATTAAAACTGATGATTTTACCGAAAGTTGGATAACTAGACTCTTTATGAGCATTCCTTACTAAATCAAATGCTATCGTTTTACTCAAAGAATCACCTGTATCTATAAGATTTAAAAATCTGCATTCTTCATCTCTTAAATAAGTCGTTAATGCATTTTTTAAAACTATAAATTCATTAAATAATTTCTCTTTGTCTATTTTATTTAACTTATCTTCTTGGTTGGCATAAATTTTCAATTGACTTTCTATATTAGCCCAATTATTTTTTTTATTAATCTTTTGAATAAAGATTGCTAACTCATTTTTATCATCACATAATTTTTTAAAAAACGAACTATTTACAAAATCTTGATAAGACGTTTTCAATCCTAAATTAAGGTCAAACCCATTACCAGTTACTAATATTTTATTAAATGCAAGTTGAATTTTATTAAGCATAAGTGGGTTATTCATACTATTCCTTAAAAAAAATCAGCGTATGCCAAACAAGCGATACGCTGATGATGGTTAAAAATTTAAAGTTTAAATATCAAATAATAACCGCGTTGGATCTTCTAGTGCTTCTTTCATGGCCACTAAACCTAATACCGCTTCACGCCCGTCAATAATACGGTGGTCATAACTTAACGCTAAATAGTTCATTGGACGAATCACAATTTCACCATTTTCAACCACAGCACGGTCTTTAGTCGCATGTACACCTAAAATTGCACTTTGCGGCGGGTTAATAATCGGCGTTGATAACATTGAACCGAATACACCACCGTTAGAAATACTAAACGTTCCACCCGTCATGTCTTCAATACTCAATGAACCGTTGTTGGCTTTTTGAGAAAATTCAGCAATTTTCTTTTCAATATCAGCAAAACTCATTTGATCCGCATTGCGTACAATCGGTACAACTAAACCACGTGGGCTACCTACTGCCACACCAATATCAAAATAACCATGATAAACCACATCATTGCCATCAACAGATGCATTCAATACCGGATATTTTTTCAATGCTGCCACGGCTGCCTTAATAAAAAAGCTCATAAAACCAATTTTGACACCATGTTCTTTTTCAAATTTTTCTTGAAAACGCTTACGCATTTCAATCACAGGTGCCATATTAACTTCGTTAAACGTAGTCAATGTTGCATTAGAGGCTTGCGACTGTAATAAACGCTCGGCAATCCTTGCACGTAAACGGCTCATTGGTACACGCTGTTCTGTTCTACCTTTTATGATATTAGACACATTAATTGGTGCTATTACGGTTTGTAAGACAGGGGTTGGTGTTACTACTGGTGGCACAACAGGATTAGCGATTGAGTGTAATACATCACCTTTAGTAATACGGCCATCTTTACCTGAACCTGATAAAGCATTTAAATTAATTGCGTTGTCAGCAGCAATTTTAGCCGCTGCAGGCATAGCAATCGCTGGTTTAACAACAGGTGCAGGTGTTGGAGTAGGTGCAGTTTTTACTGGAGCAGCAGCTGGCTTTGCTGGTGCGACAGCGGTTTTAGCATCAGTGTCAATCGTTGCCAACAATTGATTGCTGGTAACTGTTCCACCATCACCCACAACAATGGATACCAATATTCCCGATTGAGGTGCGGGGACTTCTAATACCACTTTATCTGTTTCAACTTCAATTAAGGTTTCATCGGCTATAACCGCTTGACCTACTTTCTTTTTCCAATCTAACAAAGTCGCTTCAGCAACAGATTCAGATAACTGGGGAACTACTACATTAATAATCGCCATGATAATTTCCTATGAGTATATTTTCTTAACAACTAAGTCATCGTTTAGCATTTAAAAAATTAAAAAATTAAAAATTATTTAGCTTTTAATTTACCAAACGCATCATCTAATAATTGCTTAAGCTGTTCATTGTGCTTACTGGCGTAACCGACTGCGGGTGAAGCCGACGCTGGACGCCCAGCATACGCTAATTTTTGTGAGTCAGCCATTGCATCACGTAAATGCTGCTGCACAAAGAACCAGTAGCCTTGATTTTTTGGTTCATCTTGAGCCCATAACACTTCTTTAACATTCGGATACTTCGCCATTTCAACTTCAAAAGCTTTATGTGGAAACGGGTACAACTGTTCAACCCGTATAATTACAACATCATTGGCTTTGCGTTCGGTGCGAGAATTGACTAAGTCATAATATAACTTGCCTGAACATACAATCACGCGTTTAACTTTATCAGCTTTTTGGACAATAGCTGCATTGGTTTCACCAATCACAGTTTCAAATTGACCAGTCGCTAAATCTTCTAAGGGTGAAGTCGCATCAGTATTACGTAACAACGATTTAGGCGTCAAAATAACTAACGGCTTACGAAACATACGTAACATTTGGCGACGAAGCACGTGGAAAATTTGTGCAGCGTTAGTTGGTTGTACGACTTGCATATTATTTTCAGCACACAACTGTAAAAAACGCTCTGGACGTGCAGAACTGTGTTCTGGGCCTTGCCCTTCATAACCGTGTGGCAGCATCATCACTAAACCTGATGCACGTCCCCATTTGGCTTCGCCACTAGAAATAAATTGGTCAATAACGACTTGAGCCCCGTTTACAAAATCACCAAATTGTGCCTCCCAAATCACTAAAGCATTGGGTTCAGCGGCTGAATAACCATACTCAAAAGCCAATACAGCCTCTTCAGACAATACCGAATCAATTACTAAAAATGAGGCTTGGTCAGGCGAAACATGCTGCAAAGGTATATATGTACCCGCATCCCATTTTTCACGATTTTGATCATGTAAAACAGCATGACGATGTACAAATGTACCGCGTCCACAGTCTTGCCCTGTAATACGAACAGGGTAACCCCCTGCGACTAAAGATGCAAAAGCTAAATGTTCACCCATACCCCAATCAAGATTTTTTTCAGCTTTACCCATGGCAGTACGGCCTAGCATTAAATTCTCAACCAAACGGTGCGGCTTAAAATTGTCAGGCAATGTGGTAATTTTAGTGGATAAACGCTTTAATTCCGCAATTGGAATAGCAGTATCTGCTGCATCAGTCCATTTGCGGTTTAGGTATTGTGCCCAATCAATCGCATACTTTGCTTTGTGATTAGTTAAAACAGGATCACGAGTATGTTTACCTGCTTGCATCGCCATACGATAAGCATTAACCTGTTCATCACCATAACCTTCTGGAACAGTCCCTTGAGTCTCTAATTTATCAGCATACAATTTACGCGTCCCTAAATGGGCATCAATGGATTTATACATCAATGGCTGCGTTAAACTGGGTGTATCTTGTTCGTTATGGCCTAGTTTGCGGTAACAAATAATATCAAGCACAATGTCTTTATTAAACTCTGTTCTATAATCAACACACAACTGTGTTGCCCATAACACCGCTTCTGGGTCGTCTGCATTAACGTGTAATACGGGTGCTTCAATCATTTTGACTACATCAGAGCAGTAAGTAGTTGAACGCGTATCACGCGGATCGCTGGTTGTGAAACCGATTTGA
This sequence comes from Pseudomonadota bacterium, assembly GCA_041170585.1. Lineage (GTDB taxonomy): Bacteria > Pseudomonadota > Gammaproteobacteria > Burkholderiales > Burkholderiaceae_C > JBDLSY01. The sequence continues at coordinate 16,538 of JBEDNN010000062.1, forward strand.
TTATTAATTACAATGTGTAACGTACCGCCTGTATGATAACCACGGGTTTGGGCTAGATTGAGCGTTTCCATCACCACGCCTTGCCCTGCAAAGGCAGCATCACCATGAACTAAGATAGCTAACACTTGACGTTTAGCATCTTGCTCGTTAGATCTACGATCTTGACGGGCGCGCACACTGCCTTCTACTACAGGATTAACAATTTCTAAGTGGCTAGGATTAAACGCTAAACTCAAGTGAACAGGGCCACCAGGTGTTGAGACATCGCTTGAAAAGCCTTTATGATACTTGACATCACCCGCAGACAGACTGGTATCATACTTGCCTTCAAATTCAGCAAATAAATCCGCAGGCATTTTACCTAAAGTATTCACTAAGACGTTTAAACGGCCGCGATGTGCCATACCAATAACGATTTCTTGCGTACCTTGTTCACCTGCCCGTTGAATTGCTTCGTCCATACTCACGATAAAGCTTTCGCCGCCCTCTAAAGAAAAACGCTTCTGCCCTACATACTTAGTGTGTAAAAAACGCTCTAAACCTTCAGCAGCAGTTAGTTTCTCTAAAATATTTTTCTTTTTTTCTAATGATAACGATGGTTTAGAACGCACTGATTCTAATTTTTGTTGTAGCCAACGTTTTTGCGTTGGGTCGCTAATATACATAAATTCAGCACCAATACTGGCACAATATGTATCACGTAACGCCTTGATAATATCGCGCAAAGACATTTTTTCAGCACCAAAATAAGTATTGATTGCTGAAAATTGAGTATCTAAATCGGCTTCAGTTAAACCATAAAATGCTGGGTCAAGTTCAGGAATAGCGGGGCGATCTGAACGATGTAGCGGGTCTAAATCAGCAAAACGATTGCCTAAAAAACGATAAGCCGCAATAATACTTTGCACATGGGCTTGTTTAGAAGCGTAAGCTTCATCAGTCACAGTATCGTTACGGGACACAAACGCATTGGCCTTGGCTCTTTGAGCAAAGCTTTCTACCACAGGTAAATGTGCTTGGTCGCGGGTATGCGTATTGCCGTCAGTTGCAGCGACTAACTGCATACTTTCAAAATAAGCACGCCATGTATCTGATACACTGGCTGGATTGTTGAGATAGGCTTCATAAAGTGCCTCAACATAAGGGGCATTGCCGCCAAATAAATAAGAGTTCTGATTGAACGCTTGCATCATACTAATCACCTTTCTTGAGCGTTTTGCTCGGTTAAGTGCGGGCCCACACCCTCTGCCACGCAGCGACGCTTTATGCACAGATATTTTTTAATCGCACGCTAATTGTAGCGTGAAGTATATATTCATGCTTTTAATAATCATGCTTTTAATAATCTTTATAATCTTTAATATTTTTTTAATATTTTTTAATAATTAATCTATCAATATTACCTCAATATTTAGTTAATATTTAGTTAATATTTCCTTAATATCACGCTAATATCACGTTAATAGTGCGTTGAAACTAAATTATTATTATCATTAATCAAAAAAACACTTCAAACATACTTTAAAAACATTTACAAAGTATGCGTTTTTCTAGATGAACTCAAAGCCGAACCCAGTGATTGCTCTATAAATAAAGATAACTCACTGCCTGAAGCATCAGAAGGTATTTGAATACCAATACCTTGCATTTTTTGCGACAAGCCTGCGGGTGAAATCCACACCACTTTTGCAGAAATAGAAAACTTTTTTGGATTAGTTAATAATTGTAAAATAACATAGATTTGGTCACCCATAGAGTATTCTTTTTGCGTGGGTATAAACAAGCCGCCATTTTCAATAAACGGCATATATGACGCGTACAAACTAGCTCGCTCTTTAATTGCTAAAGACAACACTGCTGGGCGATGAGGTGAAATAGCCAAAGTATTGTTGTCTATCGCGGTATTTTGATATTCCATAGTATTTTGCCTTTATCTTTATATTTTTTGGTAATGTTAAATTATAACTTTTACACTATTTATGTTAGTGTGTTGTCTTACTGATTTTACTAATTACTTCTTAATTATTAAACTTCTTGTATCAGTGCTATTTGAACATTACCTATTTTATTATTTAATTAAATAATTTTTTATATTCAAACAATAAGCTTTCACATTGACTACGGACATTTAAAGGGTGATCTGCTATGTGCGTCATAGCCATTAAATGTAAACCGTAGTCAGCAGCAGCTTCCGATTTTAATGTGGGTACTAAACGGTGTATCGCATCGCTATGTGTCACAAAAAACCGTGCAGGTGCTTGTTGTGAAACAGCCAGCACATCATGCAACCACAAAATAAGCAACTGTAGTACTTGTTTTAATTCTGCTTTAGCCATTTCTTGCGCTAAAGTCAAAACATCTATACGCACACCTTGCAATAAATAAGGTACTAGCTTTAGTAAAGGTAACCACAAGGGGTCTTGTGCCATACTTAATGCCGTACCGACCCTACCCATTGAAAGCTCTAACCACCGACCAGGGTAATTGATATTAAACTGCTCTAGCCATGCAATTTTATCAGCTTGTGCAGGTTCGGTTAATAAATCACACACACAGCGTGAACGCAAAGTAGGCAATACTTGCCCCCATTTTTCACTGACTACAATAAAAAAAGTATTAATAGGTGGCTCTTCTAATATTTTAAGCAAAGCATTGGCAGTAATATGTCCTAAAACCTCTGCAGGGTAAATAATCACAACTTTACGACCGCCACGCTGTGAACTAAGCATAATGGTATCGTCTAAAGCACGTAACTGCTCTATTTTAATTACTTTACTTAATTTTTTATCTTTATTGTCTTTAGTTTGACTGGTTTTAACTGACTTATTGTCTTTATTATCTTTGTTGTCTTTATTGTTTGATAAATTTTTATCAATATTTTCTGGCACTAAACACATTAAATCCGAATGATTGCCTGCTTTTAATAAAGTACATTGTGAGCATAGCCCACACGCTAAACCCTGTGTGTGCGTTCTAGCGGATAAAGGCGTTTCACACAACAAAGCATGTGCCATTGCTACGGCATACAAACTTCCTCCCGTACAGTATGGGTCATTAATACCAATAGTCTGCGACAGATGATTAAAAAAATCAGGCTGTAATAACTTTTGACTTAAATGCTGACTTAACCAGCTAGGCAGTGGTTTATTTGACAGTAAATAATCAAACATCATCTGTAAATTGTTTTAATTTAAAGTAGTTATCATTATAAAAATGACTATTTAAGTGTTCCAAAACGGTACTCCAAAATCTGTAATACTTGTTGAGTAACGGCATTTAGCGGTTGATTGGTATTAATTAATACACACCGTTGCGGGTTCTGCACAACAATTTTATGATAAGCCTGCTGCACTGCCAAAGCAAACGATTCAGGCGCACACTCAAATTTATCCATTGGTTCATTGACTTGAGTTGTTCTACTTATAACTCGGTCACTGGCAATAGATAAATCAACATCAAATATTAAGGTTAAATCAGGTTCATTAACATTTAACAGCAATGATAATTGTTCAATGATTGCCATATCCATACCACGACCTCCCCCTTGATAAGCACGGGTTGAGTCAGTAAAACGGTCACACACTACCCAATCACCACGGGCTAAAGCAGGTTCAATCACTTCGTTAATATGTTGTGTACGGGCAGCAAATAACAATAATAACTCGGCTAAAGATGACATATTTTTATGTAAAATCAATTGCCTTAATTGTTCGCCTAAGTGAGTCCCCCCTGGTTCACGGGTCTCAATATAAGCAATGCCGTGTTGTTTAAGCCATGTAACTATTGATGTAAGGTATGTACTTTTACCCGCCCCATCAATGCCTTCTAGGGTGATAAAATTACCACGTTTTGTGGGGTTTGAATCTATTAAGTGGTTCATTTAAAACTTTTAAGACGGCTTAAATAATCGGCAACAGCACGGTTATGCTGATTCAAAGTGGAACTAAACTGACTGCGTCCAGATCCATCACCTTTCGCTACAAAATAAATAAAGTTAGTTTTAGGGGGGTTAATAGCAGCCCGTAAAGATGCCTCACTGGGGGCAGCGATGGGTGTAGGTGGCAAACCTAGCCGAGTATAAGTGTTATAAGGTGTATCGCGTTGTAAATCAGCTTTACGAATATTGCCTTGATAATACGCCCCCATACCATAAATGACTGTAGGGTCTGTTTGTAAACGCATACCTAAATTTAAACGGTTATGAAAAACACTGGCTACCAAGCCCCGCTCTAACGCTGCCGCTGTTTCTTTTTCTACAATGGCCGCTAAATTAATCAAATCATCGACTGATTTTAAGACTGAATCAGCGGGCTTAGTACTCCAAACTGTAGAAGACATTTTACGCATACGCTCAAAAGCTACTTTATAGACTGTAATATCACTCGCCCCTCTAGATACTTGATAAGTATCAGGGAAAAATCGCCCTTCTGGGTGTAATTCTGGAACACCTAAACGTTGCATTAAAGCGGCATCATCTAAATAAATAGTTTCATGCTTTAAATCAGTATGCTGATTAATGGCTGCACGAATTTGTTTAAAATTCCAACCTTCTAATAACCTTACCTCAACCATTTGTGGAAGTTGCTGGTTTAAAGTTCGCCAAATACTCCATGCAGTTTGTGAATGCTCTAGGGTATAACGGCCTGGTTTAAGCACTATTTTTTGTCCTACAATCGGCATCATTAAAGTAGATAAGCGTCCTGTTGTTTCCAACAACCAAGACGGCACTAAGTTATTTTTAGCAATATTTTTGGAAACCATTTTGATACTTGCACCTTGTGGAATATTAACATTTAGACCAACAGATGTAACTGGCACTAATAGTGTTAATAGACCTAATAAAGCTGTAAAAACTATTATTCCAATGAAATATTTTTTCATAATTTATTTGTAATTTATTGTAATTTATTTGTAATTACTTACATTTAAAAAATTAAACCACATAGCCCATTAAATCATGGTCATTACTGCCAGTAATTTTGACGCGAACAAATTCACCCGCTTTATAACGTTTTGACGGGCGGTCAGCAGGGGCAATATGAACAACCCCGTCAATTTCTGGTGCATCAGCATAACTACGTCCTATACCGCCTTGTGCGGTTGCATAATCTATTAATACTTCTAAAGTCTGTCCGACTTTGGCTTTTAATTTAGCCCGTGAAATCTCCGCTTGCACCGCCATAAACCTAGCAACCCGTTCTTGTTTAATGAATTCAGGAACAGGATTGTCTAAAGTATTGGCAGTCGCCCCATCTACGGGTGAATATGCAAAGCAGCCTACGCGGTCTAATTGGGCTTCTTTTAAAAAGTCTAGTAAATATTGAAACTCTTCTTCAGTTTCGCCTGGAAAACCAGCGATAAATGTTGAACGAATCACTAACTGTGGAACTTTTTTTCGCCAGTTTAAAATACGCTCTATATTTTTTTCACCGCTGGCTGGGCGCTTCATACGTTTTAATACATCAGGGTGAGCATGCTGCAATGGTACATCTAAGTAAGGCAAAATCTTACGGGTATTACTGGTACTTTTGGCTGAATACGCTGCCATTAACTCCATCACTTCATCAACATGTGGATACGGATACACATAATGCAAACGCACCCATACATCTAATTTAGCCAACTCCTCAACTAATTCGGTCATACGCGTTCGAACAGGACGGCCCTCAACAAAATCGGTACGGTATTTAATATCAACACCATACGCACTGGTATCTTGACTAATCACTAACAATTCTTTAACGCCCGATTTCACTAAACTATGGGCTTCACGAATCACTTCGCCTATGGGACGACTGACTAAATCACCACGCATTGATGGAATAATACAAAAACTACAGCGGTGATTACAGCCTTCTGAAATTTTTAAGTAAGCATAATGTTTGGGTGTTAATTTAACACCATGGTCTGGCACTAAATCCATAAATGGGTCGTGCGGTTTAGGTAAATGCAAGTGAATGGCTTGCATCACTTCATCTTTGGCATGCGGTCCAGTAACAGCCAATACTTTGGGGTGAATCCCCACAATTAAGTTATTACCATCTGCACCATTTTTTGCACCTAAACACCCAGTAACAATTACTTTGCCGTTTGCAGCTAAAGCTTCACCAATCGTATCCAAACTCTCTTTCACTGCGGCATCAATAAACCCGCACGTATTCACAACGACTAAATCTGCCCCTTCAAACGACTTACTGGTTTGATAACCCTCGGCTTTTAATTGTGTCAAAATCAATTCAGAATCTACTAAGGCTTTGGGACACCCTAAAGAAACAAAACCAACAGTTGGAATACGTGTGATAGAATTGATAGGCCTAATAGAAACGGAAACAGGCGGAAAAAAAGTAAGGTCTTGTACATTCATAGTGTGTGTAGCTAATGAGCTAATGCTAAAAATCAAACTGCCATTTTAGCTGTGATTACAGGCCAAATAAAATTAGGGGCTAAACTATCCTGTTCAAAACTGACTATTTCTGATACACCTTTTGCTAAAGCAGCACGCAATAATAAATTATTTAGAGCATGACCTGATTTAAAAGCGGTATAAGTGCCCAAAATAGGTAGCCCTGCTAAATATAAGTCACCCACGGCATCTAATATTTTGTGCCGCACAAATTCATCGTCATAACGTAAACCACTGTGGTTCAATATGCGGTACTCATCCATTACAATCGCATTTTCCAAACTGCCACCACGCGCTAAACCCATATTACGCAACATCTCTACTTCATGAACAAAACCAAATGTACGGGCTTTAGCAATGTCATTTAAGTAATTGTCTTGAGTAAAATCAAAAACTGCATGGTTGCCTGTAGCATTCACTGCTGGGTGATTAAATTCTATTGAAAAATCTAATTTAAAACCGTGGTAAGGTTCTAAGCTGGCCCACTTATGATTAGCTGTGTGAGTGATGCCCTCTTCTATTTTAACTGGCTGTAAAATTTTTAAATAGCGACGTGGTGCATTTAAATTCAATAAACCAGCATTGTGCATTAAATAAATAAAGCTGGCTGCACTCCCGTCCATAATAGGGACTTCTTCAGCATTTAACTCTATACGTAGATTGTCAATTCCCAAACCAAAACAAGCAGATAAAATATGCTCAACCGTTGATACTTTTGCTATACCCTGCCCTAATACTGAAGCCATACGCGTATCGCTTACTGCAAAAGCAGTAATAGGTAACTCTACTGGCGGTGATAAATCAGTCCGTACAAACACGATTCCCGTGTTACTGGCACTTGGCTTAAGCGTCATACGCACACGCTTACCACTATGTAGGCCTATGCCTGTTGCCTGAACAATAGTTTCAATGGTACGTTGATTCATAAATATATTGTATGAAGAATATCCTAATAAAAAATCCTAATAAACTTAGTGCTTATTAGGATTTTTTAAATAAAAATTTGGCGGAGACAGAGAGATTCGAACTCTCGAAGCAGGTTTTTGCCCACTTACTTTCTTAGCAGGAAAGCACCTTCGGCCACTCGGTCATATCTCCATGTAGATTACTGGCTACATTTAATATTTTACACTATTTTTATAAAAAATATTTATATTTTTATATTTTTATATTTTTTAAATCCTAGCGTATCCTTTTATCTTGAAAATCCTGATTTTAAGCAGTGTTTATAAAATATATTTTTTTACTTAAACCCTATACACACCCAAAAATACTTATAATATATTGTTACTAAATAATAGCTTATTTTGTAATATTTATTGTAAATTAAATTTACTATACATTACTTGACTTTTTAAACGAATTATTAAAATGACTCAATCAATCAATCAATCAATCAATCAATCAATCACTGCGGCGATGTAGGCGGTTTTTAAAATTTCGCCGAAGTATGGTATCAGCGATGTTGTTGCTTAACACCTTGCCCGTTTTTGCACAGACATCAGGTACTACTAATGTTATCCCTATTGGGGGTAAATGGACTCCAATGTTTGGAAATCAACCTCTTGACAGTTTGCAAGCGGCTTGTGAATTTGATTTTAATGTTGCATATAAAAATCGAAAGCCTGATCCTGCTTGTAGAATAATAAGACTATCTAGTAAAAAATTATACGAATCTTATGATGTGAATGTGGGTGATTATGTTGGCTTTGGACATTGCTTTGTTGAAGGTCCAAAAGTAGAAAGATATGAGTTAATTAATAACCAAGCTGTTGGAATTTGTAGTAGTTTTATTGAAGAACCTTTCTTTTTGAGTCTTGTACAACACACCCCACCGATTTGCCCCGCCCCCGCCAATGGGCAAAGAGCAGCGGCTGATTGTGAATGCCCCGTCAAACCGCTTAAACCGATTACGGATCCTGATACATTAAAGTTTGAAAATGGCGATACATTGCGTGAGGACAAACTAAATCCATCAATGAAAACTAAGTTAGCCTGTTTAAGAGCTGCGGTGACTAAAGCAGGTGGAACATTAACAGTAAACTCTGCTTGGCGACCCATAGGGTATCAAGAGCATTTTTATGAAATTTTCTCAAAATTTAATGAGTTAAACACAATAAAAAATAAAAAGAATCCTGCTTGTAAACCGATACGTGACAAAATAGTCTACGAAAAAGATACAAAACATGGCATACAACGTGCGGTAGCTAAACCCAGTGAAAGCCGCCATGAAAAAGGTTTAGCATTTGACGCCAATTGGTCAAATATTACTACGGCTAAACTGGATGCATTATTACCCAGTTGTAACTTAACTAGGCCTTTAAAAATTAAAGACCATATTCATTTTCAATAATATTTTATTAACTAAAAACCTAAAAATAAATATGAAACAGACTAAAAAAATATTAGCCATAATTGGCTTGAGTACTATAGCTATTCAAACCGCTTTTGCACAATCAACTTATCGTGAACTCAGCACCAAAGATAAAGTTATCGGTTATGCAAAACATACTAAACTGAATAATATTAAAAGAATTGAATACTCTTTTAATATTATCAATAACTCCTATACAATTTATGGCATTGAAATCGGACAAAAATCAGTTGTAGATAGTGAACCCGCTATAAATTTTGGTGATGATAATGACCAAAATATAATTTATAAAAGCCCTAAAATTAATTGGATAGGAAAAACATCATGGTTACCTGAAAGCTATAAGTTTTCTTTTTATTGGGATGCACCTGGTGGCGTTCCTGAAACTTATAATGAAGCAGAATTTTTATTAAAAAATAAAACATACACAGATTTTGGGGTCACAACGTTTAAACGATATCCAAGCATTTGGAATACATTTGTTGAATTTAAAATTTATGAACCAGTCAATCATCAAATCATCAAACTCACCAAAGG
>JBEDNN010000063.1:0-13538 GCA_041170585.1 Pseudomonadota bacterium
TAATATTAATAATCATACTAATGATAACATTAATAATTATTTATTTATCATTAAGCCTATTAGTAAAGACAGTGTAGATATTAAAAATAATATTGAAAATAATAATGAAAATAAAAAAAATAATTTTTTTATAGATAATATTGATTATAGTTTATTATATAATATAGCCAATTCCTTAAAATGGATAATAAAAAAACAAGATAATAAATGTAAACAGGAAAATAATTATTTTGTAATGCCTATACAGTTTAACTTAAATAAAATTATTACAACATTAAAACCAAAAGCTATATGTGTGATGGGGCAGTCATTGATACATTATTTTGAAAATAATAATCATTATTTATTAAAAAAAATCATAAAAAATGATATAAAACACAGTATAAAAAATAATATAAACATACAAGATCCGTTGAATATTTATCATTATAATGACACGCCGCTAATATTTATTAATAGTATTGATGAAATAAGCAATAACTTGATACTAAAAAGTAATATTTGGCTCATGTTAAATAATTTTTTAAACTAAAAAAGTTTAACTATAATAATTAAAATTATTTATTTACGTATTTATTTATTTTTAGTTTATGTTGAATCATCAAATAAATACCTAGTATTATCATTGGAATGCTTAAAATTTGCCCCATACTTAAACCAAAACTTAATAATCCTAGATATTGATCGGGTTCGCGTGCAAATTCAACAATAAATCTGCACAAGCCATACCCTGCAATAAACAAGCCGACAATAGAACCTTGAGGGCGTTGTTTTTTGGCAAATAAAGCGACTATTATAAATAAAGTAAACCCTTCTAAACTGGCTTGATATAATTGTGATGGATGGCGTGCAACCTGTGCAGAAATATCGCCTGCTTGTGGAAAAACCATAGCCCACCAAGCATCTGTATCTGTTACACGCCCCCACAATTCGCCATTTATAAAGTTACCGATACGCCCAGCAGCCAAACCTAAAGGAATGGCGGGTGCTATAAAATCACCTAGTTGTAAAATTGATTTTTGCCGTGATTTTGCCCATATTGTTAAAGCAATTAATACGCCAATAAATCCACCGTGAAAACTCATTCCACCTTGCCATAGTTTTAATACTTCATTAAAATGTTCAATATAATAACTAAATTTGTAAAAAACAACATAGCCTAAACGGCCACCTAAAATAACACCAACAGCACCGAAAAATAGTATATCATCTACATCTTTTTTATTGAAACCTTTTGCCGTATCTGTTTGCCACTTAATTTGTATTCGACAAACAATTAAAAAAGATATGAATGCTATTACATACATAAATCCATACCATCTTATAGCCAATGGGCCAATGACCCAGTTAATAATTGGGACTAAAAATGGATCTATTGTTAGTAAATTAGGTGAAAATTGTGGGTGAATGATTGCCATAAATGAATATAATTATTTTTTTATAAAGGTAGTATAAGTTATACTGATATATTATATATAATATTATGTATATAATATATATTAATATATAATAAATTATTTTGTAATATCAGTAATTGAATAGGGTAAAGGTAGTATGTTTAATTTTGAGATAAACATAGTTTGATTTGACGGTTCTATAGCAGTATTTAAATCGTTTAATGAAATTGAAATATAAAAGGTACTGCTGGGTTTATTAATAGTATCAGCAATGATATTATTTTTTATATTATCTATATCATTAATACTTGATGTTGTAAATAGTACCCATACATCAGTAACTGATTGTGATAATAGTATTACTTTTCCAATAGGATTATGTGCTTGTTCAGAGTCAAATATATCTATTTGATTATTATTTAATAAGATCTCTAATATTTGCTGTGTAGGTATAGATGCCAGTGTAGCAATAGCAGCACGTTGTTTTAATTTACCTAAGTACTGACTGCGTGCAATAACTTCTTGTCCTGGGTAACAGCCTTTACGAAAACTAACACCGTTGATTAATTCAAAATTAATACTTTGTGGGACAAATTTTTCAGTATTACTGGCATCAATCCAAGCAGTCCCTGTTTGAATATGCGCTAAATTCCAACTACAAAATGAATATTTAAAATCATTTTGATTTGGAATATTAGTTAATGCCAACGAATAAGGTGTATAACTATTTTTAGCCAATAGATTGAGTGTAGTATATGAACCTGATTGTTGTACAGTAGTATGGGTTAAATGAGTTGTATCACTGTGTGTAATAAACCAGTTAATAGCCAAGGGTTCACTAATCAAAACTTTGGCACGCAATACAAACAATCTTAATTTAGGCAGTACTTTATGGATTAAGTCTTGCGCGACCAATAACCGAAAACCATTGTCTATTTGCCAAATATAAAAACTGGCTATCATTCGTCCTTTAACATTGCACCATGCTGCGCGTTTTATTTCGTTGGGTTGCCAATGTAGTACATCTTGTGTTAATTGTCCTTGTAAAAACTGTGTGGCATCAATACCCGTGATTTCAAATGTAGCAATATTTTGTATCGGCAAGTTTAAAGCATTTGATGGAGTAGTTAAAGTAGTCATATTGTATTTTAAATGATGATTTAATTTATTTGCAATATTAAATGTATATTTAAGCACTGTTGTCAAAAGTAGTCTATAATCTAATTATCAGAAGCGGGGTGGAGCAGTCTGGCAGCTCGTCGGGCTCATAACCCGAAGGTCGTAGGTTCAAATCCTGCCCCCGCAACCAAATTTTTACTTTTTTGTACAAACTAAAAAAGTAGTTGTTTAAGTCAAAAATGTTTTACTAAAAAAACAATAAAACAACACAACAGCAAGACTATAAAACTACAATAAAAAACTTAGACAGATTAAATAATCATCTATTTTAGTAGCTCAGCAATTCAGTAACTTACACTATTTAATACCTAGTTATTAAAAAAATTAATGGCTTGGTTCTATTGGATCAACTATTTGTGGATAAAAAGCACATACAATGTATATTAGAATCTGCACTGCTAACAACGCAAGTGCCTTTAACTATTAATCATCTAAAGCAGTTGTTTGATGGTCAATTAAATAACGCTTCTATTGAAGCCTATTTAGTTGATTTACAAGAAGTCTATCAGCACCGTTCTATTGAGTTAGTTGAGGTTTCTACAGGTTGGCGATTTCAAACACAGACAAAATATCAGCCCTATTTAGATAAAATAAATAGGGAAGTATCCCCTAAATATTCTCGGGCAGTGTTAGAGACTTTGACAATTATTGCATATAAGCAACCTGTAACACGCGGTGATATTGAAGCTATACGTGGCGTTAGTGTAGCGACTGAAATCATCAAAAAATTAGAAGATCGTGGTTGGATTGAAGTGATAGGCCATCGTGATGTCTTAGGTAAACCCGCTTTGTTAGCGACTACCAAAAAATTTTTAGATGATTTAAGTTTAAAAAATTTAAACGAATTACCACCCTTAAGTACATCAAAAAATCCAGAGTGAACGCTTAACGTACTTAATACTGCTTCAAAATAAACTTGACTGAAAAATATTTAGTTTCAAGTAAAGATGCTTTGTAGTTGGACTACTTAAATAAATAAAATAAATTAAACGCTAAAACCAAACGATAAAATCAGTATAAACATTTTTTATAAATTAACAAAAAATTATGACTAATATTAGTAATATTCCAGATGTCACATCAAATTTAGCCGCTGTTATTGACGATACAATAGCATTAAAAAAAGTACGAAAACCGCGTGTGTCCGCAGTAAAAAATATTGAAAATGTCCCAATACCTATAAAAACTGTATCAAAAAATCCACGAAAATCGACACCTAGACCTATTTCAACTTTACCCGCAACGCTAGATGGTGTTGTTTTAACCCATTTACAGATTCAACCAAATAGTGTGCAGATACCTGCTAAATCTGTACATAGTAATACAAATAATAATAACGATAACGATAATGATAATCATATTAATAATGATGAATTATCAAATAAAAATAGTAATTTTTTGAATCAAAATTTAACGCCTGTTAATAATACAATTAATACAATTAATACAATTAATACAATTAATACAATTGTTGAATCAGATATTGCTATAAACGAAGACAATACAGATTTTATACTGTCTACGATTGATAGTAACGATTCGGACGGACTTGATACGGTAGAACGTTTACCATTTGATTCTGTATTAATGCCTAAATTACAAAAAGTATTGGCTGATGCAGGGGTTGGTTCACGACGGAGCATGGAGTCTTTGATTGATTCTGGAAGCGTCAAGGTTAATGGTGAATCGGCATATACAGGACAAAGGGTGTTGTCTACAGACGTTATCCAAATTAATGGCAAAATTGTACAGCGTAAACATACCAATAAGCCGCCTCGCGTGATTTTGTATCACAAGCCTGCTGGAGAGATTGTTAGTCATTCAGATCCTGATGGGCGTACCAGTGTGTTTGAAAAAATGCCTCGCTTACGCAATGGTAAGTGGTTGTCTGTGGGACGTTTAGATTACAACACCGAAGGTTTATTAATTGTGTGTAATTCGGGGGATTTAACCAACCGTATGATGCATCCTCGTTTTGGTTTAGAACGAGAGTACGCAGTACGTATTTTGGGTGATTTATCTGATGAATTACAAACAAACTTGCGTACAGGTGTTCAGTTAGAAGATGGTGTGGCTAAATTCTTAGAACTATCAGATTTAGGTGGCGAGGGTGCTAATAAATGGTACAAAGTTGTTTTAACAGAAGGTAAAAACCGTGAAGTACGCCGTTTATTTGAGGCTGTAGGTGTCGTAGTTAGCCGATTAATTCGTACACGTTTTGGCCCTGTTTATCTACCAAGCCGTTTAAAGCGTGGTCAATTACAAGAGTTAGACGATGCTACTTCAGCACAACTAATGGTCACGTTAGGCGTTTGGAAAGACCCTGATGCGATATCTACTGGTGAATTAGTAAATAATGTATCCCGTCATAAACCTAAAGGCCGTCGCAATCAACGTATTGAAACTCAAAGGTTACAATCGGGACAAACGCCTAGTGTCAATACAGGGCGTGGAGGAGAGCGGCGTAATCGTGGCAATAAAATTACTCAAACACGTTTACAGCCTAGCTATCCTAGTCAAGCACCTAGTTATGGTATGAGCAATACTACGCAAAACAATCAAGCAGGATTTTTGGAAGGCGATCGCCAGCCTGCTAGTTATGGAGGTGCGTTGTATACGCCAGAGTCGGGTGCTGCTGGTCATGTGGATTTATTAGCCCATAGCTGGGCATCACCTGCTAAAGTCTCAACAAACAGGCCGCGTCGCACTGAAAATCGAACGGGGCAAGTAAATACACGCCGTGCTTCAACAGCCCGTAAGCCTGACCCTATGCAAACATCAGCTAATTCTTTATCGTCTCGCACAGGACAACGTACAAACCCTAATGGTACGAAGCCAAGTACACGTACGCTTAGAAGTAGAAAGCCTATGTTGTCGGCAAATGATTCCATCTTAGGGGGAATGACGGAAAATGCATCTGTTCGTAAATCACGTACCGCTAAATTTGATAGAATGACAGGTGAAGGCAGCAGCCGTATAGGCCGTTTGACAGGTCAATCTCTTACTAAACGCCCCAGTGTTCCAGCACCCGTTGTGACTATACTTAAAAAGCGTAAATTAATATCGGAAGAATCGCAAGAATAAATTGCTTTTTAAAATATTAAATATTAAATATTAAAAACGTTAAATATAATTAATTAAAAATACAACTGTAACGTGTTAAAAATATATTAAAAATACAACTGTAACGTATAAAATTTTTATAAATTGCGTAAAAATAGTAAATGATAAAACTACCCCCACACTTTTCACGAATTGACACAATTTTATATTGTGAAGGCGTTAATTTGGCATCAATTGCCAAACAACACGGTACACCTACTTACGTATACAGTGCTACCGCTATTACCGAAGCCTATCAAGTGTACGCTGCTGCTTTGCAAGGACGCAAAGCAAGAATCCACTACGCATTAAAAGCCAATAGTAACCTTAGCGTATTACAGTTGTTACACCGTTTAGGGGCAGGATTTGACATTGTATCGGCAGGAGAGTTAGAGGCAGTTTTAGCCATTGGTGCAAAAGGGACTGACGTTGTATTTAGCGGTGTGGGCAAGTCAATATTTGAAATGCAAACGGCTTTAAACGCTGACGTCAGTTGTTTTAATATTGAAAGTATTCCTGAATTAGACCGCTTAAATACAGTTGCAAGCAGTATGAATAAAATTGCAACAATTAGTATACGGGTTAATCCTGATGTAGATCCAAAAACCCATCCTTATATTTCTACGGGTTTAAAAGAAAATAAATTTGGTGTGGCTAAAGAGGCCGCACTTGATTTATATCGGTATGCCAGTAATTTGTCTCATATTAATATCGCGGGTATTGATTGTCATATTGGTTCACAAATTACGACTGTCGCCCCTTATTTAGATGCTTTAGATCGGTTATTAGATGTGGTTGAATCTATTGAAGCTACTGGCATTACTATTCGTCATTTAGATTTGGGCGGAGGCATTGGTATTGACTATGCCTTAGACGGTACAGTTAATGTTCCTTGTGTAGGTGAGTTTATTCGTGCTTTGTTGCTTAAGCTTGATAAGCGTTCACACGGGCATCGTACTTTAATGTTTGAGCCTGGACGTAGCCTTGTCGGCAATGCTGGGGTACTTTTAACGACGGTAGAATATTTAAAACCAACCCCTTATAAAAACTATGCGATTGTTGATGCGGGTATGAATGATTTAATGCGGCCTTCTTTATACCAGGCTTATCACGCTACTGTTGAAGTGATACACACGGCACCCGCTACTGATCAGTTGCTTGTTTATGATGTTGTAGGACCAGTCTGTGAAAGTGGCTGTTGGCTTGGTAAAGACCGTGTATTGAATATTACTCAAGGCGATGTAGTTGCGCTGTTATCAGCGGGTGCTTATGCTATGAGTATGGCGTCAAATTACAATATTCGCCCACGCGGAGCAGAAATACTAGTCAATGGGTATGAAAATCAATTAATACGTCCGCGTGAAACGGTTATTGATATGTTGGCTAGTCAGCGTAGTTTACTAATTAAACCGTTATAAATAAGAGGTTGTGTCAATGGATACACACTAATTTTGTAATCGGTGCAATTTAAGTAAAATTAATTAAGACGCTAGGACATTAAGGTGTTAAAACACTGTTAAACATAAAATTAAACGGTATTGCTACTTAAAAATAGTTATTGTGTTTTTTATCTTACGCAAGCTTTATTTTGCTAAGAAAATTTTAGAAATATATACTTTAACCATATTAAAGTAGCAATGCCAATTAAACCATAAAAAATACAGCTTATACGTAAATATACGCACTTAAATTTAGGTCAGCTTGACATTTTTTATTTATAGTCTTTCTTTTAGAAATTATAGTGTTACAATTAACTAGTCAAAAGCTTAAACTGTTACTTGTCATGCCTAATAGTGTTGTTAACCATAACTTTTCAAAATATGATTTTGAAAGAGCTTTCGTAAACCACGAAATGACTCATCATTTTCAGGGGATTATGAACCTGTCTACACATAAAGCCGAATATTTTGAAGCCTTAGCCCGTTGGAAACATCCAACCTTGGGCTTAATCAATGCAGCAGTTTTTGTAAATGACCTTGCAGCTCATGGATTCGTATCTCAATTGACTGAAGTAGCAGTTAATAGCGTTCGGCAATATTTTGAATGGGTATCTAGTCAAAATAAAATTCCAGTCCCTGTTTCAATTAATATTACAGCGGCAGAGTTTGAATCGCCCAACTATGTTAGTTATTTTTCCAAATTACTAAAAAACGCTAACCTACCCATCAATTTAGTGAGTATTGAGATGTTGGAATGGGGCGATGCTAACGATTTAAAATTAGTCGGTAGAGTCGTTGAGCAATTTAAATCAATAGGTATTAAAGTATACGCTGATGACTTTGGTCATGCTTATGGTTCTTTTCACCGTATGATGAATATTTCTTATAGTGGTATTAAATTAGACTGTGAGTATGCTAGGGCATTAGAAAGTCGCATAGAAGCACAGGTTATCATTGAATCTATGGCTAATTTTTCACAACGCCTATCTCTTAGCTTGGTGGTAGAAGGCATTGAAACAATTGCACAAGCTAATTTTTTAAGGGCTTTGGGTGTTAAAAGTGGTCAAGGCTATTTGTATAATCGCCCGATGCCTTGGGCAGAAGCACACTTATGGTTAGACCCTTTAGTGTAAAAATATATATAAATAATATAAAAACAGTAAAGTAATTTATAAATTATTAACTATAAACTATTAATATTAATTTATAGAGGCAGAAAGTAATGCGTGTATTATTGACTAATGATGATGGTTTCCATGCAAATGGCTTACAAGCCCTTGCCTCTGCTTTGCGTGTACGCGGCGATACAGTGTGGATTGTTGCCCCTAGTGCAAACCGTAGCGGAACTTCTTGTGCTTTAACTTTAGACCGTCCTATTGCAGTAACGCCTTACAGTGACCAGTCATTTATTATTGACGGTACGCCCGCTGATTGTATTCATATTGCTTTAACGGGTTTAGCCAGTGTAGCTGATTTTGATATTGTATTAAGTGGTATGAATGATGGGGCAAATTTAGGCGATGATGCAATTCATAGTGGCACAATAGGTGCAGCCATACAAGCAAATTTATATGGTTTACCTGCTTTAGCATGTTCTTTGGTTGAGCGGGGTTGGGCACATTTAGATAGTGCAGTTCATTGCACCTTGTCAGTGCTGGATGATTTATACCGCTTGTCTTATACTGATACTGATACAAATAACTGCCTTTTATGGAATCTAAATATTCCAAATCAACCGACTTTGCCTAAGGTAGTCCCTGCCTTTATTGGACGAAGAATGCCATCTAAGCCTGTATTACCGATATTGTCGCCCAAAGGGAGTGCCTTGTATTGGATTGGACAAGGGGGTGATGTGTTGCCTGAAATTGGCAACGATATGGCAGTAGTAGCCGCAGGTCAAGCTGCTTTAACACCGATTACTTTAGATCGTACTGATTATAGAGCTTTACAGATGCTTGCTCTCAACCGTCTGTTGTAGCGACTTCGCTGAATGAATGATATATCTTGGCGTGATTTACACACATTGTTACAAGCGCCTGAACAACACCGCCCACAAAATTTTTTAGTCCCAAATAATTCGCTTGAAATATCAATGACTAAGCCTGTGTTAGGTATGGTTTCCTCGCGCGTACGAAGAAAGTTGGTTCAATATTTAATCGATATTGGAATTAAAAATACTACTGTACTGGCAGCCATGCAAGCAGTTCATCGGCATTTATTTGTTGATACAGCATTGGCAAGCTGGGCTTATGAAGATTTGGCTTTGCCGATTGGATTTAAGCAAACTATTTCTCAACCATCTGTTGTCGCAACTATGCTTTCATTAGCGTGTGATGCAACGGTAACTAATGGTATTTGGCTTGAAATAGGTACTGGGTGCGGTTATCAAGCAGCAGTAATGGCACAGTGTACGCATCAAGTATGCAGTATTGAACGGATTCAAGGCTTATATTTAAAAGCTCAAAAAAATTTAGCTTACAGTACTTCAACTTATTTATGTTTAGGTGATGGTACTAAGACGTGGTATTCACAAAATGATAGTACTACACCTGCGATAACTCAATTTGATGCAATTATTGTAGCTGCTGCAGGTGTAAATGCTTTGCCTGTTTGGTTAAAGCAATTAAATATTGGCGGTCGTTTGATTTTGCCTTTAAAACAAGGCGATAATTTTCAGTATTTATATATGATTGAACGCTTGGGTGAGTCTGATTTTATACAATACACAATTCAGCCTGTACAATTCGTACCTTTATTATCAGGTACTATATAAAATAGTAAATACTTTATATTAAAGATATAACACTAAAGATTTAACATTTAACTATTAAACACTAAACACTAAACACTAAACATTAAATATTAAATATTAAATATTAAATATTAAATATTGTATTGAATATTAAAAAAATATCAAATTTTATCGGTAAAAATAATGCCGTAATTTTTTTTGATTATATTATTATGAACTCACTGACACCACGTTTAATTTTTTTAGACACTGAAACCACTGGACTAAGCCCGACTCAAGGAGATCGTATTATTGAAATAGGGTGTGTTGAGATGATTAACCGCGTGGCTACAGGGAATACTTTTCATCATTATTTAAATCCACAAGGCAAATTAATTGATGCAGGTGCGCAAGCAGTACACGGAATTAGTACAGATTTTTTAGTCGATAAGCCTACATTTTCTGAAATTGCTAACGATTTTATTGATTTTATTCAAGGTGCAGAGTTAGTCATTCACAATGCACCATTTGATGTTGGTTTTTTAAACGCAGAGTTAAGCAATATTGGCTGGCAACCGTTAAAAACAGCCGCAAACTGTACGGTTATAGATACTTTGATGTTGGCAAAAAACCAATATCCAGGTAAACGCAATTCCCTAGACGGTTTATGTGACCGTTTTGCTGTAAACCGTACTAATCGTAGTTTGCATGGTGCTTTATTAGATGCACGTTTGTTAGCGGAAGTTTATTTACATTTAACCCGTAGCCAAAATACTTTGGGTATGATTTTACAGGCTGCCAGTTTGCCCGATTTACCGCTTAATCTTAATTATTGTATGCAGTTAATGCCCTTTATACCCAGTATAAATGATAAATTAGCACATGAGGCTTATCTTGATGGATTAGAAGCAGAGAAAAAAATAACCAGTATTTGGCGAAAAATACCAAACAACAGTGTAGATACAACAGTATAAAAATTGCAAAACAATAAAAACAATAAAAATAATAAACTTATAAAATTATAAAAAATAATTGTTAATATAAATAAAATAGCTATGAATGATACAGATTTAAATGCTTCAAATACTGTTAATTTAGGTGTTTATGCAGAACGTGCTTACCTTGATTATGCAATGAGTGTGGTGAAAGGCAGGGCATTGCCACAAGTACAAGATGGTTTAAAACCCGTACAGCGGCGAATCTTATATGCCATGCAAGATATGGGTTTGAGTGCAGGTGCAAAGCCAGTTAAATGTGCACGCGTGGTAGGCGATGTATTGGGTAAATATCACCCACACGGCGATACAGCGGCTTATGATGCTTTGGTTCGTTTAGCACAAAGTTTTACTTTACGGTATCCTTTAATTGATGGCCAAGGCAATTTCGGTTCGCGTGATGGTGATGGTGCAGCGGCTATGCGTTATACCGAGGCACGTTTAACGCCTGTTGCTAAATTATTATTAGATGAATTGCAACAAGACAGTGTAGATTTTGTGAGTAATTATGATGGCAGTCAGCGTGAGCCTAAGCTTTTGCCTGCACGTTTGCCTATGTTGTTGTTAAACGGTGCGAGTGGTATTGCTGTGGGAATGGCTACTGAAATGCCACCGCATAATTTAACCGAAGTCGCTCATGCTGCTTTAGCGGTACTAAAAGACTATGATTTAGACGATGTACAACTGATGAAACTATTACCAGGACCTGATTTTCCAGGGGGTGGTCATATTATTTCCTCTTCACAAGATATTGCCGCAGCTTATCGTACTGGACGGGGTACGTTACGTGTACGGGGTTGCTATCTATTTGAAGATTTGGCACGAGGACAATGGCAATTAATATTTAATGAATTACCGCACGGGGTGAGTACGGCACAGGTATTACAAGACATTGAATCTTTGACTAATCCGACGGTTAAAATCAATAAAAAAACTTTATCACCAGAACAAATACAATTAAAAGTATTGTTTACAGGCTTATTAGATGCAGCACGTGATGAAAGCGGCAAAGATGCAGCAGTACGTTTAGTATTTGAACCTAAAAATAGCCGTATTGAACGTGATACATTAATTAACGCTTTGTTAAAACATACCAGTTTAGAATCAACGGTTTCACTAAACCTAGTGTGTATTGGTTTAGACGGTCGGCCGCGTCAAATGTCTTTGCGTGATATATTACAACAATGGGTGGAGTATCGCAAAGCCACGGTACGTCGTCGTACTGAATACCATGTACGGCAATTATTAGACCGTATTCATGTATTAGAGGGACGTTTATTGGTGATGTTGTCAGTAGATATAGTTATTAAAGTGATTCGTGATTCTGATGAGCCTAAACGTGATTTAATAAAAGCATTCCAACTGACTGACCGTCAAGCCGATGATATTTTGGATATGCGATTACGTCAATTAGCCAAGTTAGAAGGGTTTAAGTTAGAGCAAGAGTTACTTGAAGCCAATAAGCAGGCCGTTAGTTTAAACTATATACTAAATAATCCAGCTGTCTTGCAAGCACAAGTAGCCAAAGAAATAACGCAAGATGCTAAAACTTATGGCGATTCACGCCGTACTTTAATTGAAGCAGCCAGTAAGGCAACGATAGACATACCACTGCTTAATGAGCCTGTAACTGTGATAGTCAGCCGTCAAGGTTGGGTACGTGTACGTCAAGGGCAAGGACATGATGCCAATATATTTACCTATAAACAAGGTGATAAGCCTTGGTTAGTGATGGAATGCCGTAGTGTGGATAAATTGTATGCGTTGAGTGATAATGGGCGGGTTTATACGATTGCCGTGTCTGATTTACCGAATGCACGGGGTGATGGTGTGCCGTGGACAACGTTGATGGATGCCCCACCCAATACACAATGGGTGACTGCTGTGGCAGCTCAAGAAGACAATTCTGTTATATTAATAAGCCGTTTAGGTATGACGCTTAGGGCAAGTTTATTGGATATGCAGGCAACGCGTAAAAATGGCAAGCAATTTATTCACTTAGATGAAGGTGATAAATTAGCTTTTGTGTTTATTGCGACACCTGACCAATTAGCTACGGCAAATTTATTCAGTGTAAGCAGCGATAAAATGGCTTTAGTACAGCCTGCGATAGACATTAAATTGTTATCTTCTGGTGGTAAAGGCGTTATTTTACAACGATTAGGCACGCTATTAAATACATCTACTTATATTGTTGCGTGTTGTTGGGTGGGTGAATTGGGTGTTACTCTTCGAGGAATAAGCCGTCAAAAACAAATTGAGGATAGCTATACTGTACGTCAATTAACGTATTATCTTGGCAAACGGGCGAGTAAAGGCGTTGTATTAGATACGCGTGTTAAAGAAATTGAAGCGGCTTTTTCTAAATAAAAATAAAAATAGCAAATAATAAACTTCTTTCAAAACTGGATTTGTACAATAAAAGCTTTGCTTTTAAAAGCAAGTTTATTCTATAAATAATGCTTAGAATCAGAATTTTTAAGATTAAAGGATAAAACAGGATTTAAAAAATTTTTAAAATCCTTAAACTCTGAAAATTCTGATTCAAATTTTAAGTTTTAATTTAATAAATATACTAAATATATGGCATTGCTACTTTAATATGGTTAATTCGTATATTTATAATATTTTCTTAGCAAAAATAAGGCTTATTTTAGATAAAAAATACAAAAACTATTTTTAAGTAGCAATACCA
>JBEDNN010000064.1:0-23799 GCA_041170585.1 Pseudomonadota bacterium
TTTGATAATGGTAGATTTTTATGTCAATACTTTATACTGAATGATTATATTTAATAATAAACAGTAATCAATTTACTCATTAATAACTAATAATTAATTTATCTTTAAGTTGTATTTGTACCACTACCAGTTAATACTAAGTTAATACTAAGTTAATACTTAAACTTAAATTAATATACTTAAACTAATTATGATTTACTATGTATGACCCACTCAGCTAATTTTCCTAAGCTTTCTTTAAACTCTGTAACACATTACGAAAATTTTCCTGTTGCATCGTTTCTATTGCCTAAACGCTGTGTCCCTGCGGTACAAGCTTTGTATCGTTTTGCTCGTACTTCAGACGATATTGCTGATGAAGGAACTGCATCAATATCAGAACGTATTTTATTATTGCGTGATTTACTCAAACAATTAGAGTATCCATCAAATGCAACTACACCCTGTATTCAAAATTTAACTCCTTTTATTGCTAACGGAACACTGCCTATACGATATTTACGCGATTTACTCACTGCATTTATTCAAGATGTTGATCAAGATGGTGTGTATTTAAAAACACCTAATTTGCCGCGTCATCTTGATATAAACAGTTTGTTAAACTACTGTACTTATTCAGCCAATCCAGTGGGGCGTTTAATGCTACATATTGTTGGCGCACCCTGTACACCCGAAAGCTTTACTGCCAGCGACCATATTTGTACTGGTTTACAATTAATTAATTTTTGGCAAGATGTTGTAAAAGACCAAAATGCCAATATTCCCAGAACCTATATTCCACAAGATATTTTTTTACGTTATGGTAGCCCCAGCTTAACCAAACACTCTGCTGCTTATGCTGCAATGATGCACGAGTTATGTGAAGATACACGCTGTCGTATGCGGCAAGGTTTTGTTTTATTGCCTTTATTAAAAGGACGTTTTAAAGCTGAAATTACCGCCATAATAGCCGGTGGGTGGCTAATTTTAAATAAACTGTCTGCGTGTAATTATGATGTAATTCAACACCGTCCCACTTTAACTAAGCGGGATTTACCCGCAGGGTTAAAATTAATTTGGCAGTTATATCAAGGTAGTTTAAAATAATACTATGAATCCAAACGCCTATTGTCGTCAACAAGCTGCCCAATCGGGTTCAAGCTTTTACTATAGTTTTTTATTTTTACCTGTCGCACAACGCGAAGCCATTATGGCGTTGTACGCTTTTTGTCGGACTGTTGATGATGTCGTTGATACAGTCAGTGATATAACAATAGCCAGTAAAAAATTACACTGGTGGCGTGCAGAAATTGAACGTATGTTCGCTGCTGACCCAGCTAATCCAGCAACTCATCCTATTTGTCTTGCACTACACGCACCAGCAATACATTACGGCTTGAAACCCCAAGAATTTTATGCCGTGATAGCAGGTATGGAAATGGATTTACAACAACAATTTTATAACGACGATGAAACACTAAGTATTTATTGTTGGCGAGTCGCCAGCGTGGTTGGAATGATGTCGGCTCGTATCTTTAGTGGCGATATTAAATTAGACTGTAATAGTTATGCAACATATATGGGACAAGCGTTGCAACGCATTAATATTATTCGTGATGTAGGTGAAGACGCATTGTTAGGTAGAGTCTATTTACCCGCTGATTTATTAGACAAGCACGGTTTAAAGCCTGCTGATGTGCTGTCCCGTCAAGCCAGTCCAGCAATGACCGCCGTATTACAACTGATGGCAATACAAGCATGGCAATATTTAACATACGCACTTAATGCTTTAGAAAGTTTACCTAAATCACAAATTAAAGCACAACGATCTAGTCTGATTATGGCACGTGTTTATGCAGCTTTATTGCTTGAAATAGAACGTAGTCAATTTTTAGTATTAAAACAACGTATTAGCTTAACACCCATTAAAAAATTATGGCTGGCTTGGCTTACTTGGGTAGCGCCACACTCTGCCTTCAAAACTTTACGTACTTTAACTTTAGCTAAGACTCAAGCAGATAATGCGTAAAATTGCAGTCATTGGTGCGGGCTGGGCGGGTTTAACTGCTGGCTTAAATTTACAAGCACGAGGGTATCATATAACACTGTATGAACGTAGTCCAAAATTATTAGGTATTGGTGGACGAGCCAGTACTGCTTACCGTGCTGGCGATAAAGCACCTTTTGCAATTGATAACGGACAACATGTTCTTTTAACAGCTTATAGCGAAACTTTGGCACTTTTAAAAGCAGTTAATCTTGATGTAGATACCGCTTTTTTACGTTTGCCAGCAAACTGGTATATGCCTGATTTACTACATATTAAGTTACCTAGTTGGGGCGATGCTGTTAGCCCAAACCACCTATGGGCAACAGGTTTTCTAAAGCAAATTCCTTTGCTTATAGCCATGCTTAATGCTAGTATTAATAACAATCAACCCACCTTAATAGAGCAGTATTTACGGCTAAAAGCAGCGATTCGCTTATTGATTGACTCGCCTAAACTACAAGAAACGGTTCAACAATGGCTTATACGGCTTAATTTTCCTGCACCGTTTAATACGGCTTTATGGCAACCATTGTGTTATGCTACGCTAAACACACCGCCCAATATTGCTAGTGCCTTTATATTTAAACAGGTCATTAAAGACGGCTTATTAGCAGGCAGTTATCAAGCCGCTATGTTAGTTCCACGTGATGATTTAGGTGCAATACTGCCTGATTTGGCACTGAAAAAATTGTCTAACAAAGGTGCAATTTTACAACTGGGTACTGCCGTTGAATCAATGACTATTAATAACGACAATGATAAATTGTCTATTTACACCCGTGGTAGTAGTGTCCAATTTGATGGCGTTGTATGTGCAACTACAGCTAAAGATGCTGTTCGGTTATTGCCTAGACACTGTATTAGTGACGCTTTAAATCAAGCAGCTGTACAAGCAACTGAACCCATTACTACGATTCATCTTAAATTAAATGTTGCTCATCATAATACTCAACACCTATTGACATCTGCCGTACTCATTATGCCAGATGCTGACCGATTGGATGCTAAAGTCAGTAGCATTCAAAATGCTGTTATATTAGACCGTAGTTATTTAGTAGCAGAACATTTAGGCTGGCTTACACTCGTTTTATCTTCTAGTCACATGGCTATTAAACAGTCTAAATCTGACTTGGTGAATGCTGCAATAAATAGGCTTATACAGGTATTTCCTTGTTTAAGTCAAGCCACTGTTGTAGATAGCGTAGTGATTCATGCAAAACAAGCTACATTTAGTTGCACAACTACACTAGTACGCCCGAGTACTCAAACAGCACACCCTACTATAGTATTGGCAGGCGACTACATTTATAATGCAAATGCCCTTTATCCTGCTACATTAGAAGGGGCAGTGCGTAATGGTCATTTGGCCGCAAACCATTTACATACTATTTTTAATTTTTTACGTACATAAATATAAATATAAATATAAATATAAATGTATACAAATATATATACAAATAAAAATATATATAAATATATGTAAATATATGTGAATAAAAAACATGCTTACTAGTTTATAGGCTAATTTTTTATAAGCAAATTTATTTTATGATACAATAACGAAGTACATAAATTATTTTATGTTTCATCCCCACTAGCACACCGCGTTTTTTACTACCGTAAATTTAACGCTTCTTAACAGCTAATGGCGATGTCGCCGTTGAGCCTGTGATTCTAAACCAAAAATATAGCTATTACTTACATTAATCGCAATAATATATTAACTGTTATATTACTTATTATGACGTTTAATATATTAATTATATTAATATATGTTGTGATTAAAAGCTAGTCATTGGTTTAAACACCTTCAACATTATTATGTCGTTGCTTTAGCTACGACGTGTGTTTTGCGTTGACTGTATTCACTTTGAGTGCAGCACGATTTTAGTCATCTATGACTAGAAAGTATAAAATATGTTATTTGCCGATTTAAACTTACATCCAAAATTACTTGAAGCAATCCTCCAAGCGGGCTATACCGAAGCAACAACCGTTCAAGCTCAATCTATTCCGTTGGGATTAGCGGGTAATGATTTAATGGTTTCAGCCGCTACAGGTAGTGGTAAAACAGCTGCCTTTTTACTGCCTGCTTTACAAAAGATGTTGCTTGTACAAGAAAGTAACCCAGAATTATATGTAGCTTCTGTTACTCAAAATGAACGTACTGCTCGCCCTGTTCGCGGTGCTTTTGGTCGCGGTGCGGGTGCAGTTAATCCAAACCGTCCACAAGCCAGTGTTTTAGTATTGTGCCCCACCCGCGAATTAGCTCAACAAGTTGCCGATGCTGCTGTCAAATATGGCCGCGCTATTGTCGGTTTTAAAGTCGCAACTGTTGTCGGTGGTGTCCCTTATGGTGCGCAGTTGGCACAATTGAAATCTCGTCCAAATATAATTGTGGCGACACCGGGCCGCTTAATTGACCATATACAAAGTAAAAGTGTCGATTTAAGTAACGTTTCTACATTGGTACTTGATGAAGCTGACCGTATGTTAGACATGGGCTTTATTGAAGACATTGAACATATTGCTTCAAATTTAACCAAAGACCGTCAAACCGTTTTATTTTCAGCGACATTTGCTGGCAATGTGGGTGGATTGGCACAAAAACTGACCCGTGACCCTAAGCGAATCGATGTGGCTAGTCATACCGATAAACACGATAATATTACCCAAGTATTGCATTGGGCAGACAGTGCACAACACAAATATGATTTGTTAGACAGTATATTGTGCCGTGTTGAAGTAGATCAAGCGGTAGTATTTACCAGCACGCAACGCGATGCCGATTGGTTAGCAGACAAACTGTATGATGCAGGACATGGTGCAGCAGCTTTGCATGGTGGTATGCCACAGGGACGCCGTACACGGGTACTAAACGGTTTAC
The DNA here is from genome assembly GCA_041170585.1 of Pseudomonadota bacterium. Lineage (GTDB taxonomy): Bacteria > Pseudomonadota > Gammaproteobacteria > Burkholderiales > Burkholderiaceae_C > JBDLSY01. The sequence goes on from JBEDNN010000064.1 coordinate 4,917, forward strand.
GTAAAGGTGATTTACGTATTTTGATTGCAACTGATGTTGCTGCTCGTGGTATTGATGTACCAACGATTAGCCATGTGATTAATTTTGGTTTACCGATGACTGCTGAAGATTATGTACACCGTATTGGCCGTACAGGCCGTGCAGGAAAAACAGGCACTGCTTTGACTTTAGCGGTTGCTGATGAAGCCCATAAAATTCGTGCTATTCAACGCTTTACTACACAATCTATTCCTGTTGATGTCATTGCAGGTTTTGAGCCTAAAAAACCAGCGCCAAGTTTAGACCGTCCAGGTGGAGGACGTGGTGGTAAAACTGGCTTTGAAAGCCGTTCAGGACGCGGTGGTAATCAACGTGATGGCCGTAAATATGGTGCACAACACAATGAGCGCGCACCTTCTACTGGATTTGGTAATGGTGGTACGGGGCGTGGATTTTCTGCTGACCGTAATAGTTCAAGCGGGGCAAATTTTGAGCAACGCACGCCTCGGGGGTATACTGAATTCAAGAACACTGCGCCAACAAATCGCTTTCAAACCGCAGGCAGTTTTGCACCGGCTGCGCGTCAAAATACAGGATTTGGTGGTTCTTCTACCAAAGATAGCGGACGCGATGGTTTAGATGGCCGTTCAAAACGGTTTGCAAAACGTTAATTATGATACCAGTTATTATTAACTAACTTTAATTAACTGGCTATAGATACGAATAAAAGGCGGTATTGATTAAATCAGTACCGCCTTTTATGGTTTATGTTTATGCTTTATGATTATGTTTTAGTATTTACAATTTAGTATTTACAATTTATTGTTTTTATATTTATTATTTGTAGTTTATTATTTATATTTAATAACGTATTAAATACAACAGTATTAAATACAACAGTATTAAATAAACTTTAAGAGACATCACACAACAGCGTTGTGGATTATTTTGTTAAGTGTGTAATACGCTTACCCCATTCAAAGCGTTGTTTCCAATAAGAATTGGTTAATTTTTCTACACGAACCCGTCCACCTGTTGAGGGCGAGTGTACGAACTCACCACCACCAATATAAATACCCACGTGTGAATTAATACGTTGCATAGTATTAAAAAATACTAAATCACCCGGTTCTAAATCACTTTTACCCACTTGAAATCCAAGTTTACCCATATCACTGGCACGACGCGGCAAAATTATGCCTAAAGTTTGTGCAAATACTAATTTAACAAACCCACTACAGTCTAAACCTTGTTCAGCTGTGTTACCACCGTAACGATAAGGTACACCTAATAATCCTAAAGCATTGCCAATGAGCGATTGCGTAGCCTGAAACACGCTATTTGTAACTTTACTAGCAGTATTAAAAGTAGATTTTGATGTATGGGTAATTTTTTCAAAAAATGTATCAAGATTTTTATTGTCCAGTACTTCTGCCTCATCAACACGATTGGCATCTAAATCAAATTGATTGATGGCATCATTGCTAGAGGCAAGATTATTGGCGTTATCAATATTTATATTAGCATTTATATTAGAATTAATACTATCGTTTTTATCTACTTTATTTAAAAAAGCTTCGTTATTAGTAAAATAGCTATAAGCTGTTTGTGCCTGAACTGTATGATTATTTAAATTAATTAATATAAATATTATTAGTCCTGTCGTTATTTTTATAGTTGTTTTTGTAGTTATTTTTTGAGTTATATTGACGAAAACGTGTTGATTAGCTGCTTTTGATGAGTGGTTGTTTAAAGATGTTTTAAAGCATGTCATAATAGCTCCTTTAAAGAGTGAGTCTGTGTTGGGCTTGACGAATTAAATCGCGTGTTTGTTTAGCAACACTTGCAGCAACGTGTGCAAAGTCTAATCCACTACTGGCATATAGAATGGCACGGCTGGAGTTAATCATCATGCCATAATTTAATGGGTTTTTTTCGACACTACCTGCATTGATTGTAGCCTGTATATCGCCACCTTGAGCACCGATTCCTGGTACTAACAAGGGCATTTTACCTATAATTTGACGCACACGAGCCAATTCAGCTGGGAAAGTTGCCCCAACGACCAAAGATAGTTGTTGATTTTTATTCCATTTTGTAACAATAAGGTGAGCAATATATTCATACAACCGTTCATTGGTATTTAAGGCAAGCGATTGAAAGTCATTGCCACCTTGATTGCTGGTACGGCATAAAATAATAACGCCTTTATTTTTATACGCTAAGTAAGGTTCAACACTGTCAAATCCCATATAAGGATTGATAGTTACTGCATCGGCTTGATAGCGTTCAAAAGATTCAACGGCATATTGCTTGGCAGTATCACCAATATCGCCACGTTTACTGTCTAAAATCAGTAAGTGTTGTGGATAATAAGTACGAATATAGCTACATAAATCTTCTAATTGAGATTCAGCACTTTGAGCTGAAAAATAAGCAATTTGTGGTTTGAAAGCACAGGCATAAGGTGCGGTTGAATCAACAATTGATTTGCAAAATTCATAGACTTTATTTGGTTTGTCTGCTAAATGTACGGGATAACGCTTTACATCTGGGTCAAGCCCAACACAAAGCATAGAATCTTGTACTGTCCAAGCTGTATGGAGTTTTTGCAAGTAAGTAGGGGGTATATAAGTAATAGGCGTAGTCACAAGATGGTTTAATGTTATGAGTAGTAAATTGATGAAGTAATAAAGTAATATATATTTATAAACATCAATAAATATTAATAAATATTAATAAATATTAATAAATATCAATAAATTTTATTAAAATAGATAAGTAATATAATAATATTAACATAATATATTAATTCTAAATTCTATTTAATGACTCAACTCAATATAGGCGACAGTGCAGCGTCTTTAAAAAGCACAGGCATATTTAAACGTTTACTCAAAGCATTTAAATATGGTGTACAGGGCTTTCAAGCTGCTTGGACTCACGAAGCCGCTTTTCGTACCGAATTATTAGTACTGTTGTTAGCAATAGTTTTACTGGCAATAACACCTTCTTTAACATTGATGCAACATGTGTTGCTTTTAGGTGTGTGGATATTAGTCATTATTGTAGAGTTACTAAACAGTGCCATAGAATCAATTATTGATTTAATCAGCCCTAACATACACCCGTTAGCAGGAAGGGCAAAAGACCTAGGCAGTGCGGCTGTTTTATTAACAATCATAGCAGCAACAACAATATGGTTATTGTTAGTTGTGCCTATATGGTGGCCTTTATTATAAATATATAGCCTGTTTTTATTAGTTAATTAGTTGAGGCACTCAAATACCGCGATGCTTTCAACATGGCTAGTATGTGGAAACATATTGGCGATGCCCGCTTGGCTTAATAACCATTTACCTGTTTTACATAAAATAGCTGCATCGCGTGCCAATGTTGCAGGGTTACAAGAGACATATACAATACGTTTTGGACAGTGGTTTAAGGGCAAATTCAACAAGGCTTCGCACACAGCTTGTGCGCCTTCTCGCGGTGGATCAATTAACCAGCGGTCAAAATAACCCCATTCGTATAAGTCTTCTGTCTTGATTGTAAATAAGTTACTAACTTTAAAGCTAGTATTCAATAAATGATTATAAATAGCATTACTGTGTGCTCTAGCAGTTAAAGCCTCACTGCCTTCAATACCCATTACTTTGCCAGTTTTACCGACTGTTTGAGCCAACGGCAAGGTAAAGTTACCTAGTCCACAAAATAAATCAAGTATCTGTTCACCTGGCTGCGGCATTAATAATGCCAGTGCTTTACTCACTAACACACGGTTCATCGGATAATTAACTTGTGTAAAATCACTGACTTTAAAAGGCATCACAATATTAAATTCAGGTAAAGTGTAATGTAAGTTACCCTTACGTTCAGTATGTAGCGGCTGGATACTATCTGGGCCCGCTGCTTGCGTATACCAAATAATAGCGTGAGTAGATTGATTAAATAGATTAGATTGTAGATTAAATTGTAGATTAAATTGTAGATTAGATTGTTTTAAATTCGTGGAGATATTTTGTTGATTAGGGCTATGAAAATGAGCAAACTCGTCCATATAAGCAATATCTGTGGGTGTCAATGGTGCAAGATGACGCATTAATAACACAGTATCTGCTTCACCGACTGCCACTTCAATTTGTGGTACTTGTGAGTGTACAGACAACTTAGCAATTAACTCACGTAAAGGCAGCATTAAGTTTGAAACATGTAACGGTAATATCGCGCAGCTTTTAATGTCAGCGACGTAGGTGCTGGCCCGTTCATGAAAGCCAACTAGCACAGTATTTTTCTTAACGACGTTTTTAATTGAAAACCGTGCACGATAACGATAGCCCCAGCTTAAACCGCTAATTGGCGGCAAAATAGTCTCTACTTTTACTTTGGCAATGTGTATCAAACTGTCTTCTAACGCACGTTGTTTGATAGCGACCTGACTATCGGCTTCAATGTGTTGCAAACTACAACCACCGCATACTCCAAAATGAACACATGCAGGAATAGCCCGTTGGCTACTAGATTTAATCACGTGAACGATTTCTGCTTTGTCATAAGACGGTTTAGTACGGGTAATTTGTACCTGCACTTGTTCACCTGTAATTGCGCCTCTGACAAAAACAACTTTACCATTGTGGTGTGCAACACCATTGCCTTCAATATCAATTGATTTAATGGTTAATAGTTGCTGTGGTAAATGAGTTACCGCTTGTTTTGCCGCTCGGCGGCGTTGTTGAGATGTTTTATAAGCCATATAATATTTTATCAATATACAATTTAAAGGTGTATATAAATGCCTTTACCAGTAAAATTAACTTTTATTATTTTATTATTTATTTTATTATTTATTTTATTATTTATTTTACCTACTGATTAACCATTGGAAAATCACGATGAAAGTTTCTGAAATTCTTAAAGTTAAAGGCAATACGCTATACACCATTACGCCGTTACATAAATTAACTGATGCAGTTGCTGTGATGGCTGATAATGATATTGGTTCTTTGTGCGTAATGGAGCATGGTGATTTAGTCGGTATGCTAACTTTTCGTGAAGTGTTAAAAGCTGTTAATGCACAAAAAAATTTAATGAGTGAGCGAACAGTTCGTAGTGTAATGGACGATTATCCGATTACTTGCACGCCTGAAACGCCGTTAAATGAAGTTAGACGTATGATGTTAGCACGACATACACGTTATTTACCTGTAATGAATGCCAACATGTTGATGGGTGTTATCTCATTTTATGATGTCGCACGGGCAGTGCTTGAGGCACAAAGTTTTGAAAATCAATTATTAAAAGCATACATTAAAGACTGGCCTAGTGAAAAAGATGAATAATAAAATAATGAATAATCCAAAAACAAATGAACAAATCAACGAGCAAACTAGCCAGCAAACTGGTGTAAAAATAGATGAAAAACCCAAATCTGCCGATACACATCTAGTTTGGTTAGACATGGAAATGACAGGTTTAGAGCCTGAAAAAGAGCGTATCATTGAAATAGCTTTTGTTGTCACAGATTTACATTTGAATGTATTAGCAGAAGGACCTGTTTATGTTATTCATCAACCTGATAACATTTTAGAGGCCATGGATTCGTGGAATAAAGGCACACACGGTAAAAGTGGTTTAATTGATAAAGTCAAAGCCAGCACAGTTTCTGAACAACAAGCACAATTTGAAATAATTAATTTTCTAAAAGTATTGATTCCGAAAGGAAAAATACCACTGTGCGGCAATACAATTCATCAAGACCGTCGTTTTATGGATTTATATATGCCTGAACTCAATAATTTTTTTCATTACCGTAATATTGATGTAAGCACTCTAAAAGAGTTGGCCAAACGATGGCGACCCGATGTGTATAAAAGTTTTAAAAAACAACAAGCCCACACTGCATTAGCCGATGTCTATGAAAGTATTGAAGAATTAAAACACTACCGAGCCTCTTTTTTAAAGGCTGATTAAAAAATACTGAACTTATTAAATTTTCTTGAAGTAATAAAATTACATAAAAATATAAAAATATAAAAAATATAAATAGTCCAATGACCCCTTCTAACACCCCAAATATTTTTACGCCTATCACTGATACACCATTCATTCAGCCTTTATTGATTGAGTTATTTGTTGAAGAATTACCTCCTAAATCATTAAATATTTTAGGTGAGTCGTTTGCACACAGTATTTATACTGGTTTAATAGCACAAGGTTTGTGTGATATTTCTGCTATTAAAACAGTTTTTGCCTCCCCACGCCGTTTAGGTGTTTTAATTGACGCTGTGGCCAGTTGCGGTACAGAGAAAAAAGTATTACAAAAATTAATGCCTATTACCGTTGGTTTAGATGCAACAGGTGCAGCCAGTCCTGCTTTATTAAAGAAATTGACAGCATTAGGTGCTGCTAATATACCCGTGACGGCATTAAAAAATCAGGCAGGTATTTTATTTTTAGACAGTACTGTACAAGGCACTCAATTGACCGTTGCAGTACAACAGGCTTTAATAGATGCATTGGTAAAGCTGCCGATTGCAAAAGCTATGCAATATCAATTATCAAATAATTGTGATATACCTAATTGGAGTACGGTTAGCTTTGTGCGTCCTGCACACAGTTTAATGGTTTTACACGGTAAAACCGTATTGCCTATTACAGCCTTGGGTTTAATTGCTGGACGAACGACTCAAGGGCACCGCTTTGAAGCATTAGATACTTTAATCACACTTAATCATGCCAATGATTATGAAAATCTGTTAGAAACACGCGGCGCAGTTATCCCTAATTTTAATAAACGCCGTGCGATGATTGTTGCACAACTAGCCGCACAATCATCTGCTTTAGGCAATGCTCACCCGATTGAAGATGCCGCATTATTAGACGAAGTAACCGCTTTGGTGGAGCAGCCCAATGTATTGACGTGTACATTTGATTCCGAATTTTTAGTTATTCCTCAAGAGTGCTTGATTTTAACCATGAAGGCGAATCAAAAATATTTTCCCTTATTAGATGAAAAAAAGGCATTAACGCATTATTTTTTGGTGGTCAGCAATATTAGTCCTATTGATACCAGTCAAGTAATTACTGGCAATGAACGTGTAATTAGACCCCGTTTATCTGATGCAAAATTCTTTTTTGACCAAGATAGAAAAAAAACGTTGTACAGCCGTATAGTTCAGTTGAACACAGTAATTTATCACAATCAATTAGGCACACAAGGTGAACGTACTGTTCGCGTAGCTAGTATTGCACGTAATATTGCCATAGCATTAGACCCAACTGATGATACTTTAGCCATTCAATCACACCATGCGGCTACTTTGGCTAAAACTGATTTATTAACGGATATGGTCGGCGAATTTCCAGAGCTACAAGGCACAATGGGGCGATATTACGCATTGAATGATGGCGAAAATTCTATCATTGCTGATGCGATTGAAGATCACTATAAACCTAAATTTGCAGGCGATACTTTACCGCGTAATAAAGTCGGTGTAGTGGTGGCTTTGGCGGATAAGTTAGAAACTTTAGTCGGGTTATTTGGTATTGGTGCATTGCCAACAGGTGATAAAGACCCTTTTGCCTTACGCAGACATGCTTTAGGCGTGATTCGTTTATTGGCAGAAAATGCTTTACCTCTAAATTTAAAAGATTTAATTGTGCAAGCGGCTGATGTATTTACTACAGGCTTATTAACGCATTCTTTAGCCCCCTTAGAAACATTTATTTATGATAGATTATCAGGGCAATTACGTGAGCAAGGTTATAGTATTCAAACCATTGATGCCGTATTAAGTAATCGTCCGACCGTGTTGCATGATATTAATGCACGATTAGCCGCCGTAAAAGTATTTGCTGATTTGCCAGAAGCCCCCGCTTTAGCAGCAGCGAATAAGCGTATTTATCATATTTTGAAAAAAATAAATCCTGATAGCCATTCAACAAATCCAGTTAGTCCAATAATAGCGGCAGTCAATCCAGCTTTATTATTTGAAGCGGCTGAAAAACAATTGTACGAAGATTTAAAGACCGTCGCAATAAAAGCACATGCGGCTTTTATTGCCAAACAATATACAGAGAATTTACAAATGTTGGCAGCATTAAAACCATCCGTTGATGCTTTTTTTGAAACGGTGATGGTTAATGTTGATGATGATACACTTCGCTTTAACCGTCAAACTTTGTTAGCACATTTACACTATGCTATGAATCAAGTAGCTGATTTAAGTCAATTAGCAGCTTAAAAATACAGTATAAATATAGTATAAATATAGTATAAATATAGTATAAATATAGTATATTAAATATTATATAATGTAAACGTAATATAGATATAGATATAATATAAATATATTATAAAAAAATAACATAAAGATAATATAAGCGTAATATAAACGTAATATAAATAAAATATAAAGATATTTATGATGGGGTTTTTTCGCTTATTATTGCTTAACTTACGGGCCTGTTTATATGTGTTGTATTGCCTTATCACTGTGATTCCTTTTGCGGCATTGGCAATTCCACTATGGTTATGTCCCGTTTCAACTCGCTTTGCGGTTTTACGGTTTTGGCCACGCTTAGCGGTTCATGCTGCCCGCTGGATTTTGGGGATTCGTTGGCAAATTAAAGGCTTAGAATATTTGCCGCAATATGGAGCTAGTGCAGTTTTAATGCCTAAGCATCAAAGTACTTGGGAGACTTTTTTTCTATGCGGTTTTTTAGAATCATCGCCAGTATTTGTTTATAAAAAACAATTAAACTGGATTCCATTTTTTGGTTGGGGATTAAAGTCTTTAAAGTGGATAGCGATTGACCGTAAAAAACGTTTAGCCGCCTTTGAACAAGTTAAATTAGCCAGCCGTATAGCAGTTGATACAGGACGCAGTATCATTATGTTTCCTGAAGGAACACGCACAACAATTGGGACACAGACTACTTATAAATCAGGTGGAACTCGATTAGCTATTTATTTAGGTGTACCTGTTATTCCAATTGCACACAATGCAGGTGCTTTATGGCCAAGACGGGCATGGTTAAAACAGTCAGGTTTAATTACAGTGTCTATTGGTAGACCCATTACGTCAATTAATAAAGAATCTGAACAGCTACTCGGTGAAGTCAAATTATGGATTGAACATGAGATGCAGTGTATTTCACCAGAGTTTTATTTATAATCACACAAGCACTCTTCCATAGTTAAATAAATTTACTTAAGACTGGTTTACTTATTTATGCCTAATTTAAATATATTTAATCCAATTGATGCCCCGCACAATTACCGCACAATTGTGTATGTATCAGACAGTACTGGGGTTACTGCTGAAACTTTGGGACATTCTGTATTAACCCAGTTTGAAGGTATGAATCTTAGGCAACAGAGAATACCTTTTGTTGATAATGAAGACAAAGCACATGATGCTGTTCTAAAAATTAACGATATTACTCGCATAGAAGGACGCAAAGCAATTGTATTTACTACTTTAGTTAATCCGATAATCAATGCTATTGTTAAGCGTGCAAACGGCTTTCATTTAGATTTGTTTCAAAATTTCGTTAAGCCATTAGAGCAAGAGTTCGCCATTAAGTCTACCTATTCAGTGGGACGAAGCCATTCTACAGCCGATGCAAAAGAATATAAAGACCGTATTGAGGCGATTAATTATTCATTGGCTCATGATGATGGGCAAAGCCACGCCCATTTAGATCAGGCAGATATTATTTTGGTGGGCGTATCGCGTTCAGGAAAAACGCCGACTAGTTTATATTTAGCGATGCAATATGGTTTGAAGGCAGCTAATTATCCGTTAATCCCTGAGGATTTTGAACGCAATGTTTTACCACCACATTTAATTAAACATAAACATAAGCTATTTGGCTTAACTATTACGCCTGAACGTTTGGCAGAGGTTCGTCATGAACGCCGTCCTAATAGTCATTATGCGGCATTAAACAATTGTCGTTATGAAGTACAAGCCGCAGAAAGTATGATGCGTAGCCACGGTATTCAGTGGCTTAGCTCCACCACCAAAAGTATAGAAGAGATTTCAGTACAAATTTTAACTATCTTAAATATAGACAAGCGTATTTACTGATAATAAATTAACAGCCCAATAGCAATACACTAACAATATATTGATATATTATTAACAATATATTAACAATATATTAACAATAAAATAATTTAAGAATAATCATTGTTAAAATACTTAAATGACTTATTTAAATTCAAATTTACCCAAGCGTTCTGAACACGCCCATTCTTCTGAACCCGTTCGTATATCTAAGCGAATGTCTGAATTAGGTATGGCGTCGCGCCGTGAAGCTGACTATTGGTTAGAGCAAGGCTGGGTTTTAGTTGATGGCGTACCCGCTGTCTTGGGACAAAAAGTATTGCCTTCACAAAAAATTACCTTGCAACGCGCAGCACACACTCAACAAGCGACACAAGTTACTTTTTTATTGCATAAACCCATTGGCTATGTCAGTGGACAAGCAGAAGACGGTTATCAAAACGCCGCTGCTTTAATTACCGCAGGAAACCGCTGGGCAGGGTGTACTGCACCCCAAAAATTTAATTTTTCTCAATTAAAGGGACTTGCACCAGCGGGTCGCTTAGACATTGATTCAACAGGCTTATTGGTTTTAACCCAAGATGGCCGTATTGCTAAATTATTAATCGGTGAAGACAGTGGCATTGAAAAAGAGTATTTAGTGCGTGTGCAGTATATGCGTGGCCGCGAAGGTGAACGTTTGCCTGAATCTGCTTTGCAAAAATTACGTCACGGATTGGAATTAGATGGAAAGCTACTTAAACCAGCCGTAGTAGAGTGGCAAAATGATGACCAGTTACGTTTTGTATTAATCGAGGGTAAAAAACGACAAATTCGGCGTATGTGTGAGTTAGTCGGCTTAAAAGTATTGGGATTAAAGCGAGTAGGTATTGGCAGCATATTATTGCGTGATTTGCCTATGGGGCAGTGGCGTTATTTGCAAGCAGGTGAACGGTTTGACAATCCATTAAAACGTAAAGCGGCTATGCAAGCAGCTACTTCAGATGATGTACGCTTTGTTAGGCAAGAAATTCAAGAAGATTATGAAGCAGTCTATGGTGATTTACGTGCAGTTGAACCAAAACGTAAGCTAAATATTGCCCCTCAATCTACTATACAAGGTCGCCCACGTGAGCGTTATTCTGCTGATACAACGCCTGATATACGTCAGCGTCCCAGTCGTCCATCAACTCGCACAGGTGACCGTAAACCCGTTAAAACCAATATTCGTTCACGCTAAATTTTTGTACTGATAATGTATATTCGTAATATATATTCGAATTTTTTATATTTATTATTCGTTATTTGCTATTCGTTATTTATTTACAAGCTATTCTTATGAGTAAAAAATTACTGTTTATCACGGGTACTCGTGCTGATTTTGGTAAAATTGAACCTTTGGCAATTGCCGCACAAGCTGCAGGTTTTCATATCGGTTTTTTTATCACAGGTATGCACATGATGGCACGTTATGGCAGCACTAAAGTAGAAGTTAAGCGTTTTAAAACTGCTGATTTTTTTGAGTTCGTTAATCAAAAAGCGGACGATTCACAAGAGTTAGTCCTAGCAAAAACCATTTTAGGCTTGTCTGATTTTTTACACGAATACAGCCCCGATTTAGTCATTATTCACGGCGACCGTGTTGAAGCACTGGCAGCAGCATTGGTGTGTTCTATGAAATATATCCGCTCGGCACACATTGAAGGCGGTGAAATTTCAGGCACAATTGATGAAAGTATTCGCCATTGCAATACCAAATTATGTACCAGCCATTTTGTGAGTTCAGACAAAGCCCGTAGTCGGGTTTTAAGTTTAGGTGAACCGAATCATAGTATTTATACGATTGGTTCACCCGAATTAGATGTTCATTTACGCCCTAGCGGTGTTGATTTAACAACAGTAAAAGAATATTATCAAATTCCTTTTGAAGCCCATCAATATGGCATTGTTATTTTTCATCCTGTGACGTCTGAAGTTAATACTATTGGTAAGCAAGCCGCCGCTTTATTTGAAGTCTTAGAAGACAGTCAGCATTGTTTTGTAGTGATTGCCCCTAACAATGACCCAGGTACTGAAGCTATTTTTTCAATTTTAAACTGCTTACCTAGCACTCGGTTTCGCTTAATTCCATCAATGCGGTTTGCATATTTTTCAGAACTGATGCGCAATGCTAATGCAATTATTGGCAATAGCAGTGCGGGTGTACGTGAAGCTCCTTTTTTAGGAATCCCCAGTTTAGATGTGGGTTCACGTCAATATAACCGTTCCACTGCTCCGTCTTTAGTCAATTGTAACGCCCTAGACAAGCCCGCTATTCAACATTTTTTAAATACATTTTGGGGTAAACGTTTTACACAAAATACGGGGTTTGGTGCAGGCAATGCCGCACAATTATTTGTAAATGTTTTAAGCTCTGAATCGTTTTGGCAAGAAGGCCTGCAAAAACGGTTTGAAGATTAAACGGCTATCGGGGCTTTAATTGCGGAGTGTGGGTCGTATCCAAGTAACTCAAAATCGTCATATTGATAATCAAATATATCGCTGGGTAAACGTTTAATATTTAACTGCGGTAATGGTCTAGGTGTTCTTGATAATTGCAACTGAACCTGTTCAAAATGATTGTTATAAATATGACAATCACCGCCTGTCCATATAAAATCACCCACTTTTAAATTACATTGTTGTGCCACTATATGAGTTAATAAAGCATAACTAGCTATGTTAAACGGCACACCTAAAAATATATCGGCACTTCTTTGGTACAGTTGGCAGGATAACTTGCCATCAGCTACATAAAACTGAAACAAAGCATGGCAAGGTGGCAATGCCATTGTGTCAATATCAGACGGATTCCACGCTGTTACGATATGTCTACGGCTATCAGGATTGGTTTTGATACTATTAATTACTTGTTTGATTTGGTCTATCACTTTGCCATCGCCTGTGTTCCAGCTTCGCCATTGTACGCCATACACTCGCCCAAGCTCACCGTGTTTATCAGCCCATTCATTCCATATTGTTACGCCGTTATCCGTTAAATATTTAATGTTTGATGCACCACTTAAAAACCAAAGTAATTCATGCACAATACTTTTAAAATGCACTTTTTTAGTCGTAATTAACGGAAACGCTTGCGATAAATCATAACGCAATTGATAACCAAACACGCTAAGTGTCCCTGTGTGGGTTCTATCCGTCTTTGCTATGCCGTGTTGCATAACATGCGACATTAGTGTTTCATAGGGTATCTGCATCATTTTTTCTAAATTTATTTGATTTATCTATATTAAATATATGTATCTATATTAAATATATGTATCTATATTAAATATATTTATTTGTATTATTTGTATTACTTATTTGAAATTTCTAAAACTTTGACACTATAGGTAATTGCAACACTGTGTGCCAACATAATACTGGCAGAACAATATTTTTCATGTGATAAAGCAACAGCTCGCTCAACAGTAGCTGGGTTTAAACCCATACCTGTGACTGTAAATTCAAAGTGAATAGTAGTAAATACTTTAGGGTCAGTCAATGCCCGTTCTGCTGATAATTGTACAGTACACTCTATTACTTGTTGTCGGCTGCGTTTCAAAATTAATACAACATCGTAGGCACTACAGCCACCTGTACCTGCCAATAACAATTCTAATGGGCGTGCTGCGACATTATTACCACCGCCTTCAATGGCCCCGTCCATACTGACAATATGACCGCTGCCTGTCTTTGCATCAAAACGCATACCACTATTTAATTGTGGATTTTCAGTATTGCTACTTAAACCCGCCCAAGTTACGGTACATTGCATCATTAAATCCTTTGTAGTTAATTCATTTTAAATTGTGGTTACAATTGTATTATGGCATTTTTTCACACCTGCCATTTTACTGTTTACTGTTTAAACCTACTTAAATTTGTATTAATATTTTAATATCAACACCTTAATCATTTACTTTTATTATGCCTTTTATTACAACTGCATCTAATTTACAATATGAAGACACTGTACTTGGTACAGGCGCAACCGCTAAAAAAGGTAACCACGTGAGTGTTCATTACACAGGCTGGTTATACACCGACGGCATTCAAGGGGCTAAATTTGACTCTAGCAAAGACCGCAATGAGCCTTTTGATTTTCCACTAGGACAAGGCCATGTTATCGGGGGCTGGGACGAAGGTGTACAAGGTATGTCAGTCGGCGGTAGCCGTACATTAATTATTCCACCTGCTTTGGGCTATGGTGCACGCGGGGCGGGTGGTATCATTCCACCCAATGCTACTTTAAAATTTGAAGTGACTTTATTAGCAGTTTAATATTTAGTATTAAGTTTAAGTATTAAGCTTAATTATTAATTAATTGTTTTTAATATTTATTTACTTATTTATTTAACAGCTTTTTAATATAAAAATACTATGTATGATTCAGCCTTACACCCACTAACACCTGCTCGGTGTTTGGCTGATTTAAAGTGGTTATTGCAATCAAAACCTCTACTTAGTTTACAAAAAGACCGTTTTAGTGCTGTTGTTCAGAGCTACAATGCACTACAAAAACAACACATTGTTGCGTGGTTATCACAAGTAGACACAGAACATTTATACCGTACTATATTACATACAGTACCCAAAAAAAACGTAGCTATTCGCTTAGGGCGTTATGCAGAAACACTTTTATTGTACTTTTTGCAGCACAGTAAGCTATTTGAATTAATCGCTGCTAACGTCCCTTTGCGTTCAAAAACAATTGAAGACAGTCATAAAGACCACACGACTATTGGTGAGATTGATTATTTATTGCGTGATACCAATGGGCTGTATTGGCATTGGGAGTTAGCTATTAAGTTTTATTTATATTATCCAAGACAAGACAGCCTTTCAAATAAGGCACTCATTGTAGCAAATGACTTTAAAGGCCCAGCAGGTGTTGATACCTTGGCTTTAAAGTTAAATAAAATGTTTGATAAACAACTATACCATCAACCGCCCCCGCCTTATAATCCCGATTTGTCTAAAATATGGTGTGCGGCGGCATATACCCGTGGTTATTTATTTTATCCTTTTTATCTTTATTCACAAATAAACTTTTCTGATATTTATGCGTGTGATGCCTTAAACCCACACCACGGGCGTGGTTGGTGGCTAACAATAGACCAATTTGCAATAACAAATAATATTGGTGATTATTTTGTACATTTACCGCGTTTGCATTGGCTTGCCCCTTTTAATTCAGGTGATTTTTTAAGTAATGCATCAACAATCAATGACTCGAATAATTCCTCAAATAATTACTCAAACAATTCCTCAAACATTGAAACAAATATAAATATTAAAATAAATATAAATACTGAAAATACAAATATTGAGAAAAATAGAGTGTTATCAAAAATACAGATAATTACTGATTTACGCCATCTATGGCATAACGCCGACATACAAGCAGGCCAACTGGTTGCACAAATAGTACAAGAAAACGGTTGTTGGATTGAAAAAAGCCGTGGTTTTATTATGCCTACAACTTTACTATAGTCATTGATTATTAAACACCCGCCAGCAACACGACTAAAGCTCCTGCACCGCCTTCACTTGCACGGGCTGACACAAAGCATTGAACGGTTTTAGTTTGCACTAACCAACTGCGTACCTTATTTTTTAAAATAGGTTGCCTATCTTTACTACCTAAACCTTTACCATGCACGATTCGTACACAACGCCAGCCTTGGTCTGTTGCATAGTGAATAAACTCTGTCAAAGCTTGCCTAGCCCCATCAACCCTAAACCCGTGTAAATCTAATTGACCTTGAATGGCCCAATCACCACGGCGTAATTTATTTAATACTTCCACACTAATACCTGTTATGCGATAACTTAAATCAGTATCAGTATCTAATAGTTGTTCTACACCAAAATCATCTGACAAGCTATCTTTCATGACTTGTGATTCGTCCATTAAGCGTTGTATTGCAATGGGGGCAGGTGGTACAGCTAGCAAATTAACACCGTTATTGTGTTTAATCGGCTCTACACTACCCACAGTGTCTATAAATAGACGTGCAGATTTTTCACGGGCTGCTTGTTGTTGTGCCAGTCTTAATGCTGCTAATTCACGTGCTTTAGCGTGTTGAGCCAGTTGATTCTTGACTTGTTTTAAATCAGATAAAGCAGTCAATACGATTGACCTAGACTGTTGTGTCATTTATTAATTCGTTATATTAAGTAATGCAATAGATTTTTGATGGACTGATTTGGCTGGCAAACCACCCGCAGCAACCAATGTATGAAAGCGTTGCATCAAAGTTTCTTTTGACTCAACAAAATTAGGGTGAACTGGAATGCAAGCCACTGGGCATACTTCAACACATTGAGGTGTATCAAAATGGCCGACACACTCTGTACAATGAGACGGCTCAATCTGATAAATGTGAACGCCCATTGTAATCGCCCCATTAGGGCATTCGGGCTCACATACATCACAATTAATACATTCATCGGTAATAATTAATGCCATATTGTTTAATACTTATTTTTAATACTTATGTTTAATGCTATGATTATTTAGCCTCTTCTAATACATGACTAGCTTGTACATCAGCGTGGTAACTTGAACGTACCATAGCACCAACCGCTGCATGAGTGAATCCCATTTCATAGGCACGGGTTTCAAATAGTTTAAACACATCAGGGTGGACATAACGGCGTACAGGCAAATGGTGTCCACTGGGTGCAAGGTACTGCCCAATGGTGAGCATATTCACATGATGGTCGCGTAAGTCTTGCATCGTTTGCAAAATCTCATCGTCAGTCTCACCTAAACCCACCATAATACCGCTTTTAGTCGGTACGTTTGGGTGTAATTGTTTGAATTTTTTAAGTAAATTTAGACTAAACCCGTAATCACTGCCAGGTCTAGTTTCTTTGTATAAACGTGGCACTGTTTCTAAATTATGGTTCATCACATCAGGCGGGGCATTGCTTAAAATCGTTAATGCCCGATCATCGCGTCCGCGAAAATCAGGAACTAAAATTTCAATGTGAGTATTTGGACTAGCCAACCGTGTTTGGGTAATACAATCTACAAAATGTTGTGCGCCGCCATCACGCAAATCATCGCGGTCTACGCTGGTAATGACGACATATTTTAATTTTAAAGCAGCAATTGTTTTAGCTAAATTAGCAGGTTCATTGATATCTAAAGAGTCGGGACGGCCATGGCCTACATCACAAAAAGGACAACGGCGGGTACATTTATCACCCATAATCATAAAAGTAGCTGTTCCTTTACCAAAGCATTCGCCGATATTAGGGCAATTGGCTTCTTCACAGACGGTATGCAACTTATTTTCACGCAAAATACTTTTAATTTCATTAAAACGTGTGTTGCTAGATGCCGCTTTAACACGAATCCACTCTGGCTTTTTAAGCGCGTGAAGTTGCTCAATAGGGGTTATTTTAATGGGGATTCGCGATGTTTTTGCTTGTGCTTTTTGTTTTTGATTGGGATTGTATACGTCTGTGTGATTCATTTTATTCTTATTTATCAGTTAAGTTAGTTTGGGCGTATTTACCGCCATACCCGGCTGTGATAAAGCCAATAATGCGTGGTCAATCAATACCAACGACAACATTGCCTCTGCAATCGGTGTGGCACGAATACCGACACAAGGGTCATGTCGCCCCGATGTTTGCACGACAGTGGGCTTTCCTAGCCGATTAATACTAGGCTTAGGGCTATGAATACTACTCGTTGGTTTAATCGCTAAACTAGCACAGACGGTTTGTCCTGTGCTAATACCGCCTAGTACACCACCAGAATGGTTACTCTCAAAACCATCAGGCTGCATATTATCACCATGATAGCTACCCCGTTGCGATACAACGGCAAACCCATCACCGATTTCCACCCCTTTAACCGCATTAATACCCATTAATGCGTATGCAATATCGGCATCTAACTTATCAAATAAAGGTGCTCCCCAGCCGACAGGTACATTGATGGCTTCTACATATAATTTTGCCCCTACACTGTCTTGGGCACGACGCAAATTATCCATATATTGCTCAAGTGCTGAAATTTGAGTAGAGTCTGCGGCATAAAATGGATTATGATTGACATATTGCCACTCTAAGTCAGTCTTTGGTTTTGGCATCATCATTTCACCCAAAGCAATCATACAGCCTCGTACGGCAATATTATGTGTGGCGGCTAACCATTTTTTGGCAACCGCTCCAGCTGCCACCATAGGTGCAGTGAGCCGTGCTGAACTGCGTCCACCACCGCGTGGGTCACGAATACCATATTTTTGCCAATAAGTATAGTCTGCATGTCCAGGGCGAAACGTGTCTAAAATATCGCCATAATCCTTACTACGCTGGTCAGTATTCCGAATCATTAAAGCAATCGGTGTACCTGTTGTTATTCCTTGATACGTGCCTGATAAAATTTCTACAGCATCAGCTTCATTGCGTTGTGTTACATGACGGCTAGTACCCGGGCGACGGCGATTTAATTCAGGCTGAATATCTTGTTCAGTTAAAGGTAAACCAGGTGGACAGCCATCAATAATACAACCAATGGCTATGCCGTGTGATTCACCAAAATTAGTAACCCGAAATACCGTACCGAATGTATTGCCTGCCATAAAACACCTTTTTAATATATAAACCTATTATATAAATATAAATATGGCATTGCTACTTAAAAACAGTTATTGTATTTTTGACATTGCTACTTAAAAAAGTGGTATTGCTACTTAAAAATAGTTTTTGTATTTTTTATCTAAAATAAGCCTTATTTTTGCTAAGAAAATATTATAAATATACGAATTAACCATATTAAAGTAGCAATGCCA
>JBEDNN010000065.1:0-5877 GCA_041170585.1 Pseudomonadota bacterium
ATCCAGTAATTTTACTCATTACTTTTTAGCTACTATGTTGATTGCATCGGCGATACTTTAACACTGCCATATTTTTTAAGCCATAGTTGCCGAATATGCAACGACACAGAAAATAAAGCCAGTATCGGCCATAAAGCACTCACTAAATTAGTCAAACCGTGTAAATGTTTAAGCCGTGCTTGTCGCCATAAATCGCTACTACTCATATAAGGGTGGGCAGGTAAAAGTTGGGCTAAAATAATATGTGCCAATAACAATAAAACAGTACATACCAATACTAAACGTGAGGGCAGTGCAGCCCACACTAACGACAAACCTAACACCCACATTAAGCCTTCAATAGTCGCTTCACTAAATAGTAAGTTCCAGCCGTCAGCGCCGAATTGTAAAACATAAACCAGTATTTGCCAAACAATAATAGTCGCTAAAGACAATAGCAATACTGTCGCTTTATGCCATACTTTTAATGATGTACGTAAACTCAAGCGTATTAAACTCAATACATTTAGCAAAGCAATAATACACGTACTTCGTTCTAAGTTATACATTTGATAAGACTCTAATACCATTGTTAAACCCTGCAATTGTGTGGGCAACCAAGTATATGATAGTTGTACTAGCGGTGCTGTCATAAATACCCACCCTTGTGAGTTAATTTGTGCCAGTGTCCATAAACTTAATACCGCCATCATTGCCCCACTGCGGTAATTAATGCATATACTTATTATCGTCATTAAAAATGATCGTCGCCCTTTTATAAATAGGGCTAAAAATGCCCCAACTAAAGCCCCCAACCCGTTACATACAATATCAATACTTGCCGCAATACGTGCTGGGCTATAGGTTTGTAGCATTTCAATTGTTAATGAAAAAATACTGGCTAATAGTGCTGTACTTAATAGCGAAATAATTTGCCATAGCAGCATACGCCAACCTATATGCGGTATGGGTATCCATTTAAGAATAAGCCAAGACATACCAAAGCCTAAGGGTAAATAGGCTAAAAGATTGCTTAGATTATCAAATAAATGAATATCGCGTGCTACCCAATCTCGGTATAAAAAGTTCCACGGCGTTAATGATGTATCAAACCGTAAAGCAGTAACTGGATGTAAACTAATATAAATAATCACCGCAGTATAAACTATAGTTAACCACTGAACACGGTTGCTTACAAAGTACTGCCGTGCAAATTGCATAGCAGATACGTTAATAGGCTGGTTAAGCGGTGTACTTATATCACTCATATTGCAGCAATCATTATAAAAATTATAAAAATATTTCGTAAATATATAATTGTAAAAAATATTTCATAAATATATTTCGTAAATATAATTTATAGAGATAATTTATAACTTAAAAAGCTATAAGAATAGTCGGTTTTAAACGCCGCAATTCACGGGCAAAAATGGCTTGAATACGCAATAAGGCTTCTACAGTATCCGCTTCAAAACGTAACACAATCACAGGCGTAGTATTACTTGCACGGGCTAAACCAAAACCATCAGCCCACTCGGCTCTTACACCATCAATGGTATGAATAGCCGTTGCTTCTTCAAAAAAGCCTATTTTTTGTAATTGTTCACATAATTGATGGGCTTCACCTTCGGAACATACAATATTAATTTCTGGCGTAGCACGGCTATTGGGTAAGCCTTCTAACACATCACTAGCACTGTGTCCGGTTTGCTTTTGCTGGGCTAATATTTCTAATAGGCGTACAGCAGCATACACACCATCATCAAAACCGTACCAACGTTCTTTAAAGAAAATATGCCCACTCATTTCGCCTGCTAAAGGGGCGTTTAATGCTTTCATTTTAGCTTTAATCAGGCTATGCCCAGTTTTCCACATAATGGCTTGTCCACCATTTTTAGTGATGGTATCACCCACTAAACGGCTACATTTTACATCGTAAACAATGGGGGCATTGGGATGACGGCTTAATACATCAGCCGCAAATAACATTAACTGGCGGTCAGGAAATATGACTTCTCCACTGCGGGTTACCACGCCTAAGCGGTCGCCATCACCATCAAATGCAATGCCAAAATCAGCATCACTGTTTTTTAAAGCAGTAATTAAATCTTGTAAGTTTTCTATATGGGCTGGGTCTGGATGATGGTTAGGAAATGTCCCATCTACTTCACTATATAACTCAATCACTTCAACGCCCAAGGCTTTAATCAAGGCAGGGGCAACAGCGCCAGCAGCACCATTGCCACAATCCATTACTATTTTCATGGGTACAGCCAACTGTGTATCATTGACTATACGTGCGGTATAGGCAGGGATTAAATTTAAAGTAGTTACTATTGCAGTTGTATGTGATGTAAACCACTCTTGCACCATAAATGTTTGGGCAATTTTGTACAAACCTTGAATGTCATCGCCGTATAAAGCATCACCATTTAACATCATTTTTAAACCGTTGTATTGAGGCGGGTTATGACTACCTGTAACCATAACACCTGTGCCTGTTTCTAGGTGGTGTGTTGCCCAATACACAACGGGGGTAGTACACAAACCAATATCGGTAACATCAATTCCACCAGCCATTAAGCCCTTTGCTAATGCAGCCGCAAGACGAACACCCGATAAACGGCCATCGCGTCCCACCACGCAGCGTGTAATCTGCAATTCAGTACAGCGTACAGCCAATGCACGGCCTACGGCATAACACGCCATTTCTGTTAATGTATCATCAACAACGCCGCGAATATCATAGGCTTTAAAAATAGAGTTAGGCAATGGTTTTAAGGTTAATGATGTCATAATAGATATTGTAAAAATTGATAGATGTTAGTAAATATTAGTAGATATTATTTAGTGGTGCGTAATTGCTAATGTTAGGAATATTTTAAAACGATTAAAAACTTTTTTAAAAAATTTTTTACTATTTATTTTGCTTTACTTTAAATAGCTAATGATTCTATTCTATAGGTGCAACCTATTGGTTTGATTAATCTGTAAATACTTATACATTTATACATTTTTCTACATAATTTATACATTTTTCTACATAATTTTATGTTATTTATGTTACATTAACACCTAAGTGGTCTGGGCATTCCTAGACGGCGGTTTTTTAAACAGCTTCAGACTGGGCATTCCTGGTCGGCGTTATAGCCTCGGTGCATTCATCGAGGCTTTTCGCTTTTTTAATTTGCTGTTATCAATAGGATATATTTTTAATCCATATTCTTGGTAGTTATATTCTAGATTGTCTTTTTTATCAAAGCAGTAAAATTTTGTTTTTAATGTTTCAAATGCACGGTTTGCTTGTGTGGGTTCAATATAATTTAGCCCTATAGGTTTTGCTACAAGATCAGCAATTTGTAAACCAATAGAATTAGTTTTTTTGTCTGCAAAGATTATTTCAAAGGGCAATTGTATTTTTTTATGGTTATTACCTTTGCAATAACGTAAAAATGCTAATTCAAGTTCGCGGTTATCTTTTGTATTTCTGGATTCTACAACTAGGTGTGTGCATAAATTGCTTTGGTTTTTTTGTTCTAATAATAAGTAAAGTGAATCCAAACATTGTTCTAATGCAATATGATAAATGTCTCCTTCATGCTTATCATTTTGTTTCATTTTTATTTTATCTACGACACACGAAATTAAAATAAAATCACTATTACTTATCACGCCTGATAAATTATTAATAAAAGTATTGTATATATCTTGTGTATTTAAAATAGAAAAAGCATTTTGACGTTTTCTAATTTCATGTTCATGTAAAACGATACAGTCATGTCCAAAATGTCTAAATTTAAACTGTTGAATCGCTGGTACAATTTTTTCACTGTAGTCTTTCTTATGAAATACACAAAACACTAAAACAAATACAGGGTATTTGTCATCAATCGATGATAAATTATGGTTTCCACTTTCGTCGATATAAACGACGTAATCACTAAAATTTTTCATCATTTCAAAAACCCCAGCTCAAACACCATGGGGCGCAGTTTTTCAGTCAAAGTTTTATACGCGTCTTCAAACGGTTTAAAGTTGGTTGGCACATAGTCACCGCTATTGTTTCTGGCTTGCAAGGCTTTGCGGATTTGATACCAGCCCACATCAGGGCGGTTTAGTTTGAGTTCATCACGCACGCCACGCACATCAGTGTGCATAAAATACGCTTGCCATAGTTTTAAGCCTTCAGCCATGACGGTTTGTGCTTCAATACTTAGACGTTTATCTTGTAAATACTGCACCATAAAATCGCTTTCAAAACGGTCATTCGCCCCGACTTCGTTTTCGGTAAACGGAATAAAATGATTCACAATACTCCACGTTTTGCCATTCCATTCAAGCTTGTCGGCACTGGCGGTTAGGTTGCTGCCGTTAAACAACATCCATATTAAACAATCCATTTTAAATGCGTCGCTTAAGGCTTGTGTGGGTTGTAAAAACTGGTCTCTATCGTTGAGCCAAGTATGCTTAACAACTCTGCGAACTGTAAATACAATTGCTGCTTGCCAAAGGTTTTCGGGGGTGATGTATAAACCACCACTGTTACCACCTGTATAAATAGATGATGATATTAATGTTTCTTGTCCAGCATGTTGTAAATCATTATTGCCAGCATATAAAAACCCAATCATTGCATCACAAGATTTTTTCATACGAGGATTTTTTGAAATGGTTACCGCATTAGATAAAGGCAACGCTAATTCATTATTAGTGTTCGGCTTATCAATCCATATATTTAAAAAACTATTGTTGGGTAAGTTATAAAATTGTTTTTCACCAATTGGTTTGGCGTTTTTATCTATCACATCAACTGTAATTTCATTTAATAACAATTGTTTTGCATCTACTAAATTATTGGTTTTCCAAATTAAAAAACCAATTGGAAAATCACCTTTTAAACCATCAAAGGCTTTGCTATGCACCACAAAACCATCTAAATATTTGGCGTTCCAAACAGCTCTAAATTTTTCAAAATTTGAAGCATTGACATACTTTAATGTGCTAAACATCGCAAGGGTAGCGGTGGGTATTTCCTTTGCAATTCTTACAATAAATTGAACAAATAGCTCTTTACTTGCATAACCTATTTCTTGAGTTTTCATTAAAGCGTTAATTTTAGTTTGTTCAACGCCTACTTTATTATTTTTTCCATCAATTCCACCACTAGCCTCCGCATACGGCGGATTAATCAACACCAATATTTTTTTGCCGTCTTTAATCGCTTGTTGCAAGGCGGGTGGCACTTTGCCCGTCAGGCTGTAATCAATTTGCCCATCATCGGTAATATCATCATTCAAATAATCGTACTGAAAACGGGTGGCTGCCATACAGGTTTTAGTCGCCTTCATCACGTCAATATCGGCGGTGTCCAACGTAGACATAAACACGTTGCGCGGGTTACTATGCTTGACTTCAAGGTTGCCCACACCGCAACACATGTCCCACACGACATAGTCTTTTTGCCACTGCTTGCCCAAGGTGGCTTCTAATTTTTCATACGCTTTATCAACGACATGCAGCGGCGTGTAATACGCCCCTTTAAAACTGCGTTCATCAATTGGAATCAAACTGTCACGCCGTTCTAACAAATAATTACGGTATTCTTGCTTAGGTGGGCGGTCATAAATCGCCCAAAACTGGCGATAACCTTCGTGGCTACTTAATTCGTACACTTTATTGCCAAGAATAAATACAGGCTTATTGTTTTTGTGTAGCAACTCGGCAGGCAGGTTTTGATGGGTACTCACCGTGCCGTCACTCATAATATCTGCAAAAAACAACAAGGCATATTCTTCGGTGGCAACGCCTTGAATTTCTTGCCCAATCATCGCAATCCATTTATCAAACACTTGTTTTAAATTGTTTGGCGTAATCGCAGTACGAATAATATCGCCCGTT
>JBEDNN010000066.1:0-11920 GCA_041170585.1 Pseudomonadota bacterium
AAGGCGAAGATGTGCCACCGTTTTTGTGTGTGATAGACACCAAAAAAGCGGCGATTATGAAGACCGCTGACGCTTTGCCACTGATTAGCAATAAAAAGCAACCCATTAAATGGGGCAAAAATGCCAGCGGTTATACCCAAGAAGCGTTGGACGTGGTTAGTGCGTACATCGGCACGTATTTAATCAGTTTTAGAATTGAAACGCATGAAGATGAATTCATACAAACGATTAAAAACGCCATTAAAACGGGCGATATTATTCGTACTGCGATTACGCCAAACAATTTAAAACAAGTGTTTGATAAATGGATTGCGATGATTGGGCAAGAAATTCAAGGCGTTGCCACCGAAGAATATGCCTTGTTATTTTTCGCGGATATTATGAGTGACGGCACGGTGAGTACTCATCAAAACCTGCCTGCCGAGTTATTACATAAAAACAATAAGCCTGTATTTTGTTTAAATAATAGAAATTACGAATTAAGTAGCCACGAAGGTTACCGCCAGTTTTGGGCGATTTACGACCGTCCGCCTAAGCAAGAGTATAGAAATTATTTATTAGAACGGCGTGACAGTTTGATTCCGATTGATGAACGCAGTTTTAAAGGGGCGTATTACACGCCGCTGCATGTCGTTGATAAAGCATATGAAAAATTAGAAGCCACACTGGGCAAACAATGGCAAAAAGACTATATCGTGTGGGATATGTGTTGCGGTGTGGGCAACCTTGAAGTGAAGCACAGCAACCCGCGCAACGTATTTATGTCTACGTTGGACACCGCCGATATTGATGTGATGAAGGCGACTAAAACCTGTACGGCAGCGACTCGTTTTCAGTACGATTATTTGAATGATGATATTACCGATGATGGGCAGATTGATTACAGCCTGACGGGCAAAGTGCCAGCCGCTTTGCAACAAGCGATTAAAGACGGCAAAAAGATTTTAATTTTGATTAACCCGCCGTATGCCGAGGCTGGTAGTACTTTAGGCAAAGAATCTAAGGGCGATGTTGCAAAAACAAAAGTAGCATTAACGTTGATGAATAATTACGGCAAAGCCAGCAATGAATTATTTACCCAGTTTATAGCACGCATAGCCCAAGAAATACCCACGGCGACGCTGGCGATGTTTAGTACATTAAAGTATGTCAATGCGCCAAATTTTGAAAAATTTAGAGACGCTTGGAATGCCCGATATTTAGATGGGTTTGTGGTGCATAGCAAAGCCTTTGATGGTTTAACAGGCAACTTCCCAATTAGTTTTTTAATTTGGAAAACTGCAAACCTAAGAAGGTCTAAAAAAATAATTTTAGATGAGATACCCGTAGAGGTGTTGGATAAACATGCTAAACCCATTAATGAAAAAGTATATCAATATAACAATATAGATACTTATTTGAATAAATGGATTGAAAGACCTAAGGCAAATAAAGTTGAAGTTGTTCCTTTAAAAAATACAGTCTCTGTTTCTACAGCACCCAACACGACTATTCTTTCAAAATGGAGCGACAATGCAATAGCGTATTGTTTTTGTGATAGCAATGACTTTCAAAATGCAGTTCAATCAACAGTATTGTTTTCATCTACTTATTTTAAAGGACACGGTTTTTATGTAACAAAGAAAAACCTATGGCAAGTAGCCGTTGTGTTTACCGTTCGCCGTGTCATTAAACCGACATGGTTAAACGACCGCGACCAATTTTCACAACCTACACAGCCATTAAGCAACGCATTTAAAATGGATTGTTTAATATGGATGTTGTTTAACGGCAGCAACCTAACCGCCAGTGCCGACAAGCTTGAATGGAATGGCAAACAGTGGAGCATCGTGAACCATTTTATTCCGTTTACCGAAAGTGAAGTCGGGGCGAATGACCGTTTTGAAAGCGATTTTATGGTGCAGTATTTACAAGATAAACGTCTAAGTATTGAAGCACAAACCGTCATGGCTGAAGGCTTAAAACTATGGCAAGCCTATTTTATGCACACCGATGTGCGTGGTGTGCGTGATGAACTGAAACTGAATCGCCCTGATGTGGGCTGGTATCAAATCCGCAAAGCCCTGCAAGCCCGCAACAACAGTGGCGACTATGTGCCGATTAACTTTAAACCGTTTGAAGACGCCTATAAAACACTCACCGAAAAATTACGCCCAATGGTGTTTGAGTTGGGGTTTTTAAGGGGGTGATAGAAAATATTAAAAATTAAATTAGAGGGTGTTGTCTTGGTGGAATAATGTGATTATGAACTTTTAGCACCGTACGTTCGGCTGTTATTTTATAGCCCGTTTTAGTTTGTATCGTACGCATATCTATATCTAATAAATCACCTTTACCAAACCTCTCACCATTTTCAATAGTAGCTAAAAAGACATCATCAAGAATCGCTGCACTAAATTCGGATACACCGTCGTAAAATCGCCATTTATTACCCTCTTTAAACACTGCAGCTAAAAGTACAACAGTAGCACGAGAAGTATTGTCGCTGGCATTTTGCTCAACTACAGCCTTAACAAAGCTTGTGGCTTCCTGCTTAGTTACAGTTTCACTGATGCATGAATCTTTAGATGTAATTTCTAACGAGTCATAACCTTCTAAATTCAGTGGTTTTTGTATAAATCTCTGTACTGCATCACCACTTTTATCATTATTTATAACTAAATTAAGAGATGCAATATTAATCTGAATAATTTCGCCATTATTATTAGTTACATTAGCAATATTACCTGAATAACTTATTGAGCTTGGCTTGCCATTTTTTAAATGTTTCCACAATGCAAATGCACCTTTTACAGCCGTCCAAAGTTGGTCAGACGTGTACGAACTAAATATTGTCGCTGCTGCCCCGCCTACTTCAAATAAAATATTAGTAACAAAAGAGCCGTGTGTGAAGCCTTCAACTTGTGCTTTAGCCTCTGCTTGCTCACCGTAAGTGGCTTTAACGGCTGCAACCATAAATTCAGAAAACGCAATCATGTTTTCAGAAGCTTGGTACACGTCCATTTTGCCTTCGTCTAGGGCGGAACCAATATACCGAATAGTTGCTGATGTTTTCATATTAAAATGATAATGATAATGATAATGATAATAGTTAATTATTATTCATTAAATGATTTATTTAAAAAATCAAAAAGCTAAAGCACTGATAAATGCACTAAATCTACAACGCCCGAGAAGTATTAACCCCCCACTAGGTCAGACAAAACTATAGCATAAAATGCAATTAATTAACTTTAAACCGTTTGAAGACGCGTATAAAACACTCACCGAAAAATTACGCCCAATGGTGTTTGAGCTGGGGTTTTTGAAATGATGAATTTATTTTGTGAGGTGATTAATTGGTTTTATGATACGGTTATGCAAGGTCTCAAAGATTTAAATATAAATGTTTTGCAAAATGTAATAACAGGAATATTAACAATTTATATTCCATGGGTACTTGTTTTTTTAACTGATGTTTTAAATCAAAAAAACAAAAAAACCATTTTTGAAAAACAATGCTTAATTAATGAAGTATTTAAAGCCAAAGAAGTTTTTTTGATTTCTCTATTCGCTTTAACTATATTTGGTGTTTACAATGAAAAAACACTGCTACCTCTTAAACTTTTTTTATTGATAGTTTTTTTTATAATCTTATATTTTTTTAAAGAAAGGTTTAAGGTAATATTAAACTATACAACCAATGACTTACCATTCAAGTTAGATTATTTAAATCGTTTGAAAGATAGTATTCAACCCAAAAAAGATGTACAAGAAAATAATGATTATCAATTTAAATTTTTTGAAACTATTAAAAAGTTTATATCTAATAATTTTGAAAAAACATTAAAATTTATTTGGGATTTTACATGTTTCAAAACTAAGCAAGTAAGCATTAATTCTATTCAAGATAATGAAATTAAAGCTGTTTGGCAATCAATTTGGTCAAGCGAACTCAAAAAAGAAGAAGAAATTGAGTTTATTAAAATATTTTTTAAAATGTTTGATGAATGCTTTACTCACAACAATCAAAATAAATTGCTTGCACAGTTAAGAAATATTTACAATCATAATGGACAATATAGAATTTACTATACAGATCAAATTAGTACTTTTTTATTACCTAAAATTTTTGAATGGCGTTGTCAAAATAAATTAAACATACTTTCAAGTTACCCTAGTTTTATAAATATTGAGAATCTAATTAATAAATTAAGTAAAGAAACTGACTATTTTTATGAAATGCAACAGATTTTTTTATTTTTTGATGAAAAATTTAAAGAAAATATCAAGTTTAAAGAAAAATCAGCACAATTAGAAGCATATATATTGAAAGAGATGTTTCGTCCTTATTTAAAGATTTTTTTTGAAACCATAACGATTGATAATGTTGATGCAGTAATGAATTTAATGCCATTTGATTTTAATAAAAATAAAATTTTAAATCATTATTTTTTAGAGGAATTTCTAATTTTTATTAAAAATAAAAGGTGTTTAAATAATGAAAATACAAATGATAAAACCAATTATTATCTAGTGCGAGAAATAATTAGTATTATTTTTAAGTTTTCTGATGAAAAATTAATAACATCTTTTTTAAAACTGTATTTTATAAATAATTATTTTCAAACAAGTTCAGATTTATTGAATATTGGGTTTGTACTTAAACAATTATTTAATTTAAATAATATTAAATTTTATACTGAAAAAAATACCCCTATAGCATCTTTTTATGATAGAACAAAAACAGATGAAGAAATAGATAAACAAGCACTTAAAGAAAATAAAAAAGTTGAAAACTATCAAAAAAAACAAGCAGCAAAGTATATTTTTAATTATTTTGGGTACTATATTTTTACGAATTTTGATGGAATATTTTATACAAATAATGATAATTTTAATTTACAGAAAAAAGGAATCTATTGCATAGATAAGTTTAAATCAGATTTAGAGCAATTTAATTTTAAACTTGAAAGCTATGAGCTTGAATATGTATCAGATAGTATTAAATATAAAGATATTATTACCGACCTTAAAGAACTTATAACAGTTTTATTAGAAAACTTACAAGACCCAAGCATTTTTGATTTAGAAATAGATGATTAACCTATTTAAAGCAAAAAATCTATAACGACTGAAAAGTATTAGTCTCATCGGATAAAACCATAGCATAAAATGTACTTAAGGTATTTTTTAAACTATTTAGTCAATCACGTATCACTTTTTAACTTTATAATATTTTTTAACTTTCAATAACACCTTGTAATTTATGAATTTACATTTTACTAAAATGCACGGTGCAGGCAACGATTTTGTAGTGTTAAATGCTTTAAACGGCTTACCTGATTTATCACCAGAGCAGTATCGCCAAATTGCCGATAGACGTTATGGTGTCGGTTGCGACCAATTATTAATTATTGCCCCCCCTGTTGATACGGCAAATGATTTTTCCTACCGCATCATCAACAGCGATGGAAGCGAAGTAGAGCAATGCGGCAACGGTGCGCGTTGCTTTATGCGTTTTGTGTGTGATGAAGGCTTAACCACCCAAAAAAGTGTGCGTGTTGAAGTGGCAACGGGTGTCATTATTTTACAGGAATGCGACAATGGTTTAATTGAAGTCAATATGGGCATTCCTCGGTTTAACCCTAGTGATTTACACTTTAATCCGCAAGGTTTAGATTATGTAGTCAATAACAATACAGGCTTTTTAACCTATTATTTTGATTTTCCTGCTGATACTGCCCATAAAGAAACTATTAACCTATCTGTAGGGACTGTCAGTATGGGTAACCCCCACGCAGTCCATACTGTAGAAAATATAGACACGGCTAAAGTGCTTGAATACGGTACATGGCTAGAAAACCATAACGCATTTTCACGGCGTGTCAATGTAGGTTTTATGCAAATCATTGATACACACACCATTAAATTACGTGTATGGGAACGTGGGGCAGGCGAAACATTGGCCTGTGGTACTGGTGCTTGTGCAGCAGCCGTTGTCGGTATTCAACAAGGTGTTTTAAACAGTCCAGTAACAGTACAAGCAAAAGGTGGCACACTCACTATTGATTGGAAAGGTAAAGCTGATGATTCCGTACTCATGCGTGGCCCTGCGGTCACTGTATTTAAAGGCATTTTAAATTTAACACCTATAAAATAGCCTTTTATAGCATTTTGTCTTGATTCCTGATAATAATAACCCGCTGTTAAAATAACGTGTATGAATCACCCTAATTGGACAGAACCAACATTAAACATTAACTTGGCGGCATTGTCTGTAGCTACGGTTATGCCACAACACAGTTACACAATAGAAAATAAATTTGAAATACTGGGGCGTATCGAACCCATATTACACAGTGAACCACAAGCCCCCGTGTATCTTAACCCTGAAATGTTAGACTCTTCTAAAACAGCCTTGGTTAAAGAATGTACACAAGTACTTACGCCAATAACCACTTTATTTACGCAAGACAAACAACTTGCTGAATTAACCGCAACATCTGTCGTAGACTATTTGTTAGAACACCGTGATTTTTTTCATACGCACGCCTACGTATTAAAAAGGCTTGAACTACCGCATGTTGTGGGTGAGAACACTATTAGTTTACAAGCAAAGCAAGTTAATGTATTAAAGCAAACATTGTCTGATAATGTTAGCCGATTAGAACAACTATTAAGCCACGCTAAAGCCAATGAAGACATTGCACAACGCTTACATCAAATTACTTTGTGCTTATTGGCACAACGGTCAGTCGCGGCAATAACA
Organism: Pseudomonadota bacterium; assembly: GCA_041170585.1. Classification (GTDB taxonomy): domain Bacteria; phylum Pseudomonadota; class Gammaproteobacteria; order Burkholderiales; family Burkholderiaceae_C; genus JBDLSY01. The sequence goes on from JBEDNN010000066.1 coordinate 6,752, forward strand.
GACGCGGCACAAGAAGCGATTGCCCATGTATTTGGCTTACAAGACACGGCTATTCGAGTATGGGGAACTGAAAATTTATACCACGATTTACCTTGTAACCAGCCTGTTAGTGAAGATATTAAAACATTTGCTGACGGCTTAAAACAGCCTTATTGCGGTGCTTACGCGCCATTTAGCGCTACGGAATGGTTATCAAGGCCTGTCGCCAGCTTAGGCATCATTGCATTGCGGGTTACGCCCAATGCGAAAGCGTTTGGTTTATTTGTTATCGGTAGTCAAGATAAAGAACACTTTAGCGTCAATAAAGGGACTGATTTTTTAGTACAACTAGGGCAAATATTTAGTGCCAGTTTAGGTAGAATGCTACCGCCCTATAGTTAATGATTTTAATCGCTATAAAATGGCTGATATAAATATTAATACAAATTAATATAATACAAATATTAATACAAATATTAATACAAATACTAATACAAATATTAAATTAAATAAACATTAATACAATAACTGATATATAAACACACAATAAGGACACTTTATGAGCATGGCAGACCGCGATGGAAAAATTTGGATGGACGGTAAATTGATTGAATGGCGTGATGCCACGATTCACGTGTTAAGTCATACTTTGCACTATGGCTGTGGTGCATTTGAAGGTGTACGTGCTTATGTTATGCCTGATGGTGGTACTGCTATTTTTCGTTTGCAAGAACATACGCAACGCTTATTAAATAGTGCCAAAATTTTACGTATGAAAGTGCCTTTTGATTTAGATACTTTAAGCCAAGCACACATTGACGTTGTAGCTGCCAATCAGTTACCCAGTTGTTATATTCGCCCTTTAGTGTGGATTGGTTCTGAAAAATTAGGTGTATCACCTAAAGGTAATAAAATACATGCTATGGTTGCTGCGTGGGCTTGGGGTGCTTATTTAGGTGAAGATGGCTTAAAGCGGGGTATTCGCGTTAAAACTAGTAGTTATACCCGCCATCATGTAAACGTCACTATGACTCAAGCCAAGGCCGTGAGTAACTACACCAATAGTATTTTGGCGAATATGGAAGCAACTGATGATGGTTATGATGAAGCTTTGTTGCTAGACACTACAGGTTTTGTGAGCGAAGGTGCTGGTGAAAATTTGTTTGTGATTAAAGACGGCGTTATTTACACCCCTGATTTATCAGCAGGTGCTTTAAATGGGATTACTCGTAATACTATTTTTCATATTTGTCAAGATTTAGGGATTCAAATCGTTCAAAAACGTATTACCCGTGATGAGATATATATTTGTGATGAAGCTTTTTTTACAGGTACAGCGGCTGAAGTAACGCCAATTCGTGAATTAGACCGCTTAGCCATTGGCAGTGGTTCACGTGGACCTATGACTGAAACCATTCAACAGGCATTTTTTGACATTGTCAATGGTAAAAATCCAAAATATGCCCATTGGCTAACCCGCGTTTAAGGGTGTCGTATATGTCAAAACAAATTGAATTAAAAGCCAGTGAGCTCAATAGCTTAGGTGGTGTGCATTGTCCACCTTCAAATGCACCCAGCTGGAGTAGCCACCCTAAAGTGTTTATTGACATCGCTAAACAAGGGCAAGGTCGTTGTCATTATTGCGGTACGATTTATAAATTAATAACTAATGAAGTATCCATGAGTCATTATCAATAAATATATATTAATAAAGATATATTAATAAAACACTACTATGTCTATAATTCAGCTGTTTGAACCTGATTCATGTACCTTTACTTATGTTGTTTATGATCCAGTTACTTTAAAAGCTGTTATCATTGACCCAGTCGATACTATGTTGGCACGTGATTTAGAGATACTTAAAACCTATCAATTACATCTGCTATACATTCTTGAAACACACACCCATGCTGATCACATTACCAGTGCTGCCGCATTGGCGGAGCAAACAGGGGCAATTGTTGCAACCTCTGCAATTTGTGGTGCACAGGCAGAGCAGTTGTTAAAACATAATGACGTTATCAAGTTTGGTGGATTGTCTTTAACCGTGCTGCATACACCAGGACATACCGAAGGCAGTATTAGTTTTTATTTAAACAGTGTGCAATACAATCAACATATATTTACAGGTGATTGTTTGTTAATTAATGGCTGTGGACGAACTGATTTTCAATTAGGCAATGCACAAGCACAATACCGTAGCATTACTCAACAATTATTTACCTTACCAGATTCTACAACCGTATGGCCAGGACATGATTACAATGGTCGATTTCAATCAACAATTGCCATAGAGCGACAACACAATGCTAGATTGATTCAAAACAATACATTAATTACAGAAGATGCGTTCATTCAATTGATGAATAATTTAAATTTACCTGTACCAAAACGTATTCATGAAGCCGTTCCCGCCAATTTAGTGTTGGGCGATCTTAAATAAATAGGAATAATTGATGAGTAATTTTTTAAACATAGTACAACCCTTGTTGGGCGGTGTATTAATTGGCTGTGCCAGTTGGTTGCTGCTGTCGTCTATTGGACGTATAGCTGGGATTAGCGGTATTTTATCGGGTTTATTTTTTTCTAAACCCAGTGAAAGAGCTTGGCGAATTGCTTTTTTAATCGGTTTGATTGTGGGTGGATACGCAACAGCTTCATGGTTTACGGCTCCTGTGATGCCATCACGTGCAGTAAGTTTATTGCTTGTTGCAGGTTTATTGGTTGGTTTCGGCACAGTATGGGGTTCAGGTTGTACCAGTGGACATGGTGTATGTGGTTTAGGAAGGCGTTCTGTTCGTTCGCTAGTTGCAACACTGACATTTATGACTACTGGCTTTTTAACCGTATTTTTGGTTAATTCAAGTCATTTTTTTTCTAATTAAAAATTATCAAACAATACAATAAAGCAATATAATAAAGCAATATAATGAAACAATTCTATAAAACAATCCTATACTCTGCTTTATCAGGTATTTTATTTTCGGTGGGCTTGGTTATTAGCGGAATGACTAATCCAACTAAAGTATTGGCTTTTTTAAATTTAGCGGGCTTAAAGCAAGGTATTTCTTGGACAGCACAATCAGGATTTTGGGATCCTTCTTTAGCATTAGTGATGGGTGGTGCATTGTTGGTATCGGCAATAAGTTTTTTACGTGCGTCTGTAGCGGGGCATAAGCCGTGGTTCACCGAACAGTTTGAGTGGCCCACAAAAAAACAAATTGATCTTCAATTAATCAGTGGTGCAGCTTTATTTGGAGTTGGCTGGGGTTTAGCTGGTTATTGCCCAGGCCCTGCATTGGCCTCTACTTTAGTGGGTGGACTTGATATGCTTATATTTTTAGCCGCTATGTTATTGGGTATGTTTGTGGCTAAACTGGTTATTCACCGTCTTTAACTGTTACAGGAATAATATGCCTGCTGTTGATATGCAATGTGATGTTTTAATTATTGGAAGCGGTTTAGCTGGACTAACCGCTGCGCTACATTTGGCTGATACCAAACGTGTGATTATTGTGACTAAAACCGCTTTGGGTGATGGTTCAAGTGCTTGGGCACAAGGCGGAATTGCTGCCGTATTAAGTAAAGAAGACAGTTTTTCAGCCCATATTGATGACACCTTAATCGCAGGTGCAGGTTTATGTGATTCTGATGCTACTACGTTTACAATTGAGCATGCCCCTCAAGCAATCGCTTGGTTACAGTCTTTAGGTGTGCCATTTTCCGAAGAACAAGGACAATTACACCTTACCCGTGAAGGTGGACATAGCCAACGTCGAATCGTTCATGTTACTGACGCAACGGGTGCAGCAGTGCAGCAAGTACTGGTAAAGCATATTAAAAATCACCCAAATATTCAAGTATTAGAATCGCACATGTTGGTTGATTTAGTGGTTGATAAACCCAAAGAAACGATAGCAAAAAAACGCTGTATGGGTGCCTATATCCTACATGAAGGCAGTGATACAGTTCATTCTATCGCGGCTACACACACTATATTAGCTACTGGCGGGGCAGGTAAAGTCTATTTATATACTACAAATCCTGATTCAGCCACAGGTGATGGTATTGCCAGTGCATGGCGTGCTGGGTGTCGTATTGCAAATATGGAATTTATTCAATTCCATCCCACTTGTTTATACCACCCCCATGCTAAAAGTTTTTTAATTTCAGAAGCTGTTCGAGGTGAAGGCGGCATTTTACTATTACCCGAATCGGTACCTAATGTAAAAAATAGACGCTTTATGTTAGACCATGATTCACGAGCCGAACTCGCTCCGCGTGATATTGTGGCACGTGCGATTGACTTTGAGATGAAAAAACATGGTATTGATTGTGTTTATTTAGACATTTCACACAAAGACCCCGATTTTTTACGTACACATTTCCCTAATATTTTGGCACGTTGTTTAGAGTTAGGTATTGACATCACCCAGCAAGGTATTCCTGTTGTCCCTGCTGCACACTATACCTGTGGCGGCGTGATGACTGATTTACATGGGCAAACCGACTTACAAGGTTTATTGGCTGTGGGTGAAACGACTTGTACGGGTTTACACGGTGCTAACCGTTTGGCTAGTAATTCATTGGTTGAGTGTATGGTATTTGCACAAGCGGCAGCGCAACATATTCAACACAATCATTTACCTTTGCCGACATCATTTGCAGCTTGGGACGATAGTCAAGTAACCGACGCTGATGAGATGGTTGTGATATCGCATAACTGGGCAGAACTACGCCGTTGTATGTGGAATTATGTTGGAATAGTGCGTACTACTAAGCGATTGAACCGTGCGGCTCATAGAATTGATTTGCTGCAAGCTGAAATACAAGAATTTTATACACAGTTTCATGTAACCCGCAATTTGCTAGAGTTACGCAACCTAGTACAAGTCGCTGATTTAATTGTTCAATCTGCATTGTCTCGCCAAGAAAGTCGTGGCTTACACTTTAGCCGCGATTACCCTAATCAATTATCAAAAGCGGCAGCTACTATTATTGCGGGCAATGGATTGAAATGGTATGAATAATTTTTGGTAATGTTAAAATATCACTGATTAAATAAATTGGTAGTGGTACAAATAGAACTTTGATAATGGTAGATTTTTATGTCAATACTTTATACTGAATGATTATATTTAATAATAAACAGTAATCAATTTACTCATTAATAACTAATAATTAATT
>JBEDNN010000067.1:0-7557 GCA_041170585.1 Pseudomonadota bacterium
ATTTACAAACCGCATACACTTCGCCTGTGTTCTCTTGTCCGTATAAATGAAAAATGGCGGTGGATTTTATCTCGCCCTCGGGATTGGTTGCAAAAAGTTTTGATTGCGTAAGCATTGCACCCGAACCTGCACAAGGGTCATACACCAAATAAGTACCTTGTTGGATTTTGTCTTTTACGGGCAAATACACCAAATGCGTCATCAACTCAATAATTTCTCTGGGCGTAAAATGTCGCCCTGCGGCTGCATTGGTTTTTTCGTTGAATCTGCGTATCAAGTCCTCAAACATATAGCCCATCGCCATAGGCGATATTTTATCGGGGCTTAATTCAACTTTTGGGTCACAGAATTTTTGGATTAATGAAAACGTAATACCCGTACTCTCAAAAGTTTCTAATTGATTGCGGAATTTAAACTTGCTGATAATGTCTTGCACATTTTCAGAAAAGCCATTGAGATAATCTAAAAAATTAGTGTCAATATTTTTAGGGTCTGCCAACAGTTTTTTCATCGTAAACTGTGAAGTGTTATAAAACGCCAAACCAGTTCCATACTGTTCGCTTGTGAGTATTCCAAATAAATTGGAGATTGTCCCTTTAAATTCTTCGTGATTTTTCAGTACTTTGTCTTTGGTTGTTTCAAGTGCCAAGTCCAAACGCCTCAAAACTGTCATTGGAAGTATTACATCTTGATATTGATTTTCAAGAAACTTATTAATCAACACATCGTCTGCAACTGTCCAGATGAAGTTAATGATAGGTTGAAGTGATTGTGTATTTAAACTCATTTATATTTTACCTGTCAGTTAATCCATTTAATAATCATAAAATTAAATATTTAAAATCTGTGTTTAAGATTTATTTTTTAGTAATAGTTACCTTATTTAATTTGTACAATATACAATTATTTTTGCTTTACTATGCGTTAAATTGTGTGCATATTTTATTATTAAAATGTAATTTTCTAGTGTTTGTTTAATATCTATCTTTATTTGCAATAATATGATTTTTTTTAATACTGCCATACAACATAAGACGCTGTCTATAATACGTTTTATACAAGCACGTGCATTAAGCTGGTTTTTTATGTTTTTTTTATCAGTCATTGCTTTTATATCAATACGCTTAACGTTAGAAAACAACCATAAGCCCTCAATATCGATTCGTGAAAATAATTTGCGACAACACCTGCCAGACTACACTATTACAGGCTTACGTTTATGGCGAACCAGTACAGATGGCTACACACACAGTCAATTAAGTGCAGATAGTTTAGTGCATTATCGTGATGATTTATCTAGTATTATCAGTAATCCTATATTAACTGCAAATACTACGGCTGCGAATACTCATTCAACAAACAAATCGATTAATCAAATGAATATGCCACAACATTTAAATATTCATAATGTAATTCAAGCTAAACAAGCCGTACTGCGTAACGAAGGTGAATCCATTGAATTTTCAGGTGAAGTAAATATTACCCGTACTGTACCTAACTTACCTAGTAGCGTATTAAAAACAGAACAAATAACTTTGTTTCCTGATACCAATCAACTATTTAGTAAAACTGAAACAAGCATTGTCCAAGGTAAAGACAGCATCATCTCAAAAAATGGTATTCGCTATACCCATAACGATGCCCAACTACAGTTAAATGGCCCTATTAAAGCTATATTAATGCCAAAATTAATACCAAAATATTCGTTTTAAAACTCTATGACTGCACATTCACCACTCACTGCACCTGCTTGCTTAAAACAATACTTTCAACGCAGGAATGCCTTAATGCAAACAATGCGTGATACCACCGATGGCGGCATTGCGATAATTTGGACAGCCCTTGAAACGACCCGAAACAGTGATGCCCACTTTCCTTATCGCCATGACAGCGATTTTTATTATTTAACAGGATTTTCTGAACCTGATGCAGCATTATTATTAAATGCCAATGAGGGTACTAGCACTTTATTTTGTCGTAATAAAGATTTTGAGCGAGAAATATGGGACGGTTATCGCTGGGGGCCTGAAGCAGCAGCCCAAGCATTTGGCTTTGAGATAGCTTACTCTATCACTGATTTAGCTCAAATGTTACCTGCCTTACTGGCTAATCAGGGAATACTGTATATGCAGTTAGGCAATACAATTGCCGAATCCTATATACAAACAGCTTATCAAAGCTTACGTCAACAACACCGTCAAGGATTATTAGCCCCCGAACACATTAGAAACGTTTACTCTTTACTGGCTGAACACCGTTTAATTAAAGATGCCAGTGAACTTAAAATAATGGCTAGTGCAGCCAGTATCTCTGCACAAGCACATATTCGTGCTATGCAAAATTGCCGTGTAGGGCAACGCGAATATCAATTAGAAGCCGACTTACTGTATACCTTTCGTCATAAAGGGGCGCAATCACCAGCCTATAACAGCATAGTTGCAACAGGTGCTAATGCGTGCGTTTTACATTACCGTGCAGGTGATAGCATTTTGCGTGCGGGTGATATGGTACTGGTTGATGCAGGGTGTGAGTTGGACGGTTATGCCAGTGATATTACACGCACTTTTCCTGCAAATGGTATATTTACAACTGAACAAAAAATTATTTATGAACTAGTATTAGCCGCACAATCTGCTTGCTTAGACTATTTAGCCCCTAATAAATTATTTAACGAATATAACGATGCAGCAAACCGTGTCATATCACAAGGCTTATTAGATTTAGGATGGCTTAAAGGCAGTTTAGACAGTGTCTTAGAGCAAGGCACTTACCGCCAATTTTATATGCACCGTGCTGGACACTGGCTGGGAATGGACGTTCATGATTGTGGTGATTATCGTTTGCCTAATCACACAATCACGCATTCACCCGCTGAAAGGCCATGGCGACCTTTACAAGCAGGTATGGTATTAACAGTAGAACCCGGTATATATATTCGCCCAGCTGAAAATGTACCTGAGGCCTTTTGGAATATGGGCATACGCATTGAAGACGATGCAGTCATCACCGACAAAGGCTATGAGTTAATTAGCCGCGAAGTCCCTGTTGAAATCATAGAAATTGAAGCCATTATGCGTCAATGAAAATCAGTAAAAATCAAACAACTTAATCAAAGTTAATAAAAATTAATAAAAGTTAATAAAAAAAAGTTTTATAACGCACTTAAACAAGTTTCTAATGCAGTAATAAATGCTGCATTTTCACAGTCTAAGCCAATAGATACCCGTAAATAATTAGGCAAGCCGTAGGAAGCCACTGGACGCACAATGATGCCTTGTTTAAGCAAAGATTGGTTTACTGTTTGTGCGTGTTCACCTAGGTGAATTAAGATAAAATTGGCTTTACTAGGAATATATTTTAAATTTAACCGCTCGCAGGCTTGTGTTAATTGAGTATAGCCTACCGAATTAATCAATTGACTGCGTTGTAAAAAATCATCATCTTGAATAGCGGCAATTGCAGCTGCTTGTGCCAACGAATTAACATTAAAGGGTTGCCGAATGCGGTTTAAAACATCGGTAATCGCTGCTTGTGCAATGGCATAACCCACTCGTATGCCTGCTAATCCATAAGCTTTTGACAAAGTACGTGATACCACTAAATTAGGATACTGCTTCACCCACTGTGTTGCATCAAAGCGTAAGTTATCATCAAGATATTCATTGTATGCTTCATCAAGAACCACCACAATATGGCTAGGCACTTGCGCTAAAAAATCGCTAATTTGTTGTGCTGTTAAAAACGTCCCTGTAGGGTTATTAGGATTAGCAATAAAAATAATTTGCGTATCCGTTGTAATGGCGGCTAACATAGCGGGTAAATCATGACCAAGTTCATGTGTACCTGAAGTCATAGCAGGCACAACAATGCTATCTGCCCCTACTGCTTGGGTTACTAAACCATAAACCACAAAGCTATATTGTGAAAATACCGCACTTTGAGTGGGTTTTAAATACGCACGTGTAATCAATTCTAAAATATCATTGCTACCATTGCCTAAAGTAATCCAGTTAGTGGGTGTATTTAAGCGTTGGCTAATAATTTTTTTTAGTTCAAAAGCATTACCGTCAGGATAACGCCCTAAATCATCAATAACTGCTTGCATCGCTAACTTTGCACTGACGGGTATGCCTAACGGATTTTCATTACTGGCTAATTTTACAATTTTTTCAACAGGAATCCCCATCTCTCTGGCTAATTCTTCAATGGGCTTACCGCCTACATAAGGGGCAATTGCTTGAATATAATCAGGGGCTTGTGGTTTATCGGTTTTTAATGGTAAATGAGAAGACGTCATAAAAAAAGCGGTTAAGGCGATTGGGTTAAAAATAGTAAGCTATACGGGTCATTACTTTGGCACTTAAACGCATCATACTAGAAATAGGTGAAGGTAAATTAAAACCGCCTAATTGTGCGGCCTGTTGCCCGTGATCTGCTTCATCTTGCTTCATTTGTGCCACAATGACACGAGAACGGCCATCTTTTATGGGCAATAAATGTTCATGACTATGTAAATGTGCTTCAACTTGTGCCTCAGTTTCTTTCACAAAGGCTAGACTAACTTTATCACCTAAAGAACCCGCAAATATACCTAAACTTAAAGCCCCTAAATACCATATAGGATTAAGTAAACTTGGGCGTGCGTTTAATTCGCGTAACCGCCTTGCAGTCCATAACAAATGATCTTGCTCTTCAAGAGCAGCCTGCTGATTAAATGTTTTAATCGAAGTTGTTTTTGCCATCATTGCTTGCCCTGTATACAAAGCTTGCGCACACACTTCACCGACGTGATTAACCCGCATTAAAGCTGCCGCATGGCGTTGCTCGGTTTCATTTAAGTCTATATCATCAGAAACAGGCCGTGTATCAGGCGGATACTGTCGCAAGGGCGTACCTACTGAATTAATTGTTCTAAGCATAGCATCAATCAAATGAATGACCATACTTACTTTAGAATGCGTATTAATTTGTGATGTAGTTGATGGCATATTACATAAAGTAAGGGGTTAATTAGTCAGTGCAATCACTGATATTTTAGGCATTGCTACTTTAATATGGTTAAGTCGTATATTTATAATATTTTCTTAGCAAAAATAAGGCTTATTTTAGATAAAAAATACAAAAATTATTTTTAAGTAGCAATACCATATTTTATATCAATCGTTTTTAACACTAGGAATAATGTCAATTGTAGCGGTGGAATTAATATTATTAATATTAATATTGTCTTGATTTATCTCTACTTGAGAACTTTGAAGATTATTAATATTTGTAGTTGTAGTTGTATTTACGTTTATATTTGTATTATTTATATTAATAGTAGACGGTAACATGCCAACAGATGACTCAACTACTGATACTACAGAACGATTTAACGGACTTATTATTGGTGTGACTAAATAGTTAATGTTTATTGGATTTATTGGATTTGATAGTGTTTTTTTCTTAGTTAAAGTAGCGTTTACTGTATTGGTATTCAGAGTACTGTCATTAAGTGGCAATTTATTCGCTGTAAAATCAAATATACCTAAACGGGCTTTTTCAATTCTATTTTTTTCAGCCAGTACTTTTGCGGCATAACCACCATCACTAGGACCTGTTGCACCTACATAATATTTTAAACCTGATTTAACCGAACCGCCCATTTTAATATATTTAGCTAAAATCATACCCCCGACAGTAATATTAGCTTGAGGGTCAAAAGCCCGTTGTACACCGCCTAATAAAGCATATTTATCACGATGAACCGATGTCATTACTTGCATTAACCCTTGTGCCCCCATTGAGCTTTGTGCAAACGGATTCATATTAGATTCTATTGACATAACTGCCAAAATCAAGCTACTGTCTAATTGTCTTGCTTGAGCGACCTGTTCAGCATAATGAATATATTGTTCAATATTTAAAGGTGATACATAGTATTTTTTTGCAAAGAACTGCACTAATCGTAAATTTTCTTTAGATAGCTTTAATTTTAAGCCTTGTAATCCCTGTGATTGTAACTCTTGGATTGAATTTTTTTGAGTTATAGGCTTTTTATCTATAGATAAATTAATTATTGTAGGTGTACTAAGAACATCCGAAGCCGTGTTTAAAGTGGGCGTATTAAGTAAAGGTGTTAAAGAGGTATTATCTTTACTATATTTGTTATTTTCAAAGTTATTTAAAGACAAAGATTGAACATAATTAGGTATTAAGTCAATAGTGCTATTCCACGTATTTGGCAATGCGCTATTTGCATAAATAGCGTTAATGCTAATTGCCGTTTGACTCACGGGTATAGCCATTAAACCTAAAGTCAAGGCGGCTTGCTTAAAATAACTACGTGTTTTAAGTGAATCAAAAAACGTAGACCAAAATATAGTGCGTCTATTATTTGACGCAATAAAACTTGGCTGTATTAATAATACTGGAGAACTAAACTGTGTTCCCCACTGGCAAGATAAGGTATTTGCATGTGCAGTCATTTTCTATAAATGTAGTTGATAATCCTTTATTTTACTATTCATTCGTATTATTTCAAATTGAATGTAAATATTTTTACATTTCATCAAATTAGGATACTTTGTTAACAATTTTGTTTGGTTTAACTTTAGTTATTTAAACAATATTTTTAAAATAAGCTTGACATATATGTTAAAACTTTACGTAATTATTTAATTATTATTAATAATCTATTAAAATAATACATGGGCTACTATTCCATAACAGTAGTAAATTTAACAATTAAATAAAAATTAATCATGAAAAAAAATACTATTCAACTGGCTAAAAAAAGCACAGTATTATTGCTGGGTTTATTTATGCAAATTAATTTTGCCCATAGTAATTTACTTCCCACTACTACAGAATTTTCCTCTATCTGTACTGGGGATAATCTTACTGTCGAAGGTAATAATTTTGTTTTACCTAATTCTGATATTAAGCCTAGCCTAACACCTAATTTTAGCTATATTTTAAATACATGCCAGACCAATTATATTCCTGCGAAAGCTAGAGACACTATTAATGTTATAGTTAAGACTACACTCCCTAATACAAAGTTATTTATCAACGCAATACCCTTATCCTCTCCCATTGATGAGGCCTTTGTTCTTACAACAAGTCAATATTCTAGACCAGGTGTTTATAAGTTTACGTTCTTTGTTAAAAACTATAGCACCAATAACTCACGCTATAATTTTTATGCAAGAGGCGAAGCAATTAATAATCAAAGAATTACCACTGAAACATCTCCTATATCTGTAAATATTTCAAATATAACTGAAATCAATGCACAGAAGAAAAATCCTATCATGCCTTTTTAACTTCTATTACAGTTTTATTAAAAACATTTAATACTAAATAAATACCCTGCTTCTTTTAAAGACGTTTTTAAAAGCTTTAAAAGAAGCACATTAATTTTTTAGGTAGTGGTACAAATAGAACTTTTGATAATGGCAGATTTTTATGTCAATACTTTATACTGAATGATTATATTTAATAATAAACAGTAATCAATTTACTCATTAATAACTAATAATTAATTTATCTTTAAGTTGTATTTGTACCACTACC
>JBEDNN010000068.1:0-2887 GCA_041170585.1 Pseudomonadota bacterium
AAAAAATATAGAACCGCCTAGTAAAAAACAAAAAATCGGTGGCTCAGATGATAGTTTTGAAAATACGAACACAGATTTTCCGAGCGTAAAATCAGTAAATTCATCTCGTAGTGGTATTAGTAGTTTTGGTAGTGATGATAGTAGTGTTGGTAGTGATGGTAGTATTCAAAATACTAGAGGTCATCATAATATAGTAAATGAAGTACCTATAATTTCACACAACTATACAATAAAATATGGTGATTCAGCTTTTTTTGATGAAATTGGGAATCAGATACCACCAAAGCAATCCTATGAAAAGTCCGGTGATGTGGGTATATGTTGGTTTACATCTATGAAAATGCTAGGGTTTAGAAATTTTTCTAAAATTCCTCCCTCTCATGTTGTTGGTAAGCTTTACAACCATCCAAGCAATAATAATAAGGATAAGCCAAGGTCTTATCGGGACACAAACAAGGTAATAATAGATAAAAAAGGACGAACTTGGTTCAGCACTGAATACCATCAAGAGGCAATGCAAAAATTGTTAGACGCCTTTAAAAATAATGATGGCATGTTCGATATAGATGTAGCTGCAACGCAAGGGCTAAACCTGTACGAGAAAAAACTGACGCCTAAAACTTTAAACAAATTACTCCGTAATAATATAGGTATTTATGCTTCATATAGGACGTACAATGGCGAAATGCTTAAGCTTGGACAGGAGTACAGTAACGGCGCACACGCAGTCGTAATAACTGAAGTAAACGGTAATGAACTAATTTATAACGATACTAATTACAAAGAACAAAAAAAAGCACCTATTGATCAATTTGATGAAGCTAAATTCTTTTTACTTATAAAAGATAAAAAGACCATTTCACCTTCTGTTGATGAAAATTCAATAAATAAATATATAGGTAAAATCAACTTGGAAAAATCTTCAAACCAAGAAATGTTTGAGCATTTAGAGAAAGCACATAAAAAATATATAAAAAATACTAACAAAGTCGTGGAAGATACCGCGGATTTTATGAGTTTTCTCGTTCAAGCGGATGAAGTAGTGCGATTAAGATATAAAATAGCCATTCAAAAAAATTTAATTACCCCAGACCGAGTACAGCCTGATATCACTGTTTTACCATTGCCAGCCTCATTAGATCAACTTATATCCGAAAATAATAAAAATATGAAAATATTAGAAGATAAATTGGACGAATTACAGGTACCTTATAAAAATTTATTGCGTGATAATGATCATAAAAATTTATTGCATGATAATGATATTTATAATGCTCATGAATGTATATTATCTGTAAAAATTGCACCTAGTCCTCTCTTTTTTTATTTATTAAATATACCTTTTTTAAAAGAAACTCAAATAAAATATTTAACAGAATATAATAATTTATCCACATTAGAAGAAAAAGCAAAACATGCAACGAAGTACTGGTCTGCGTTTAATAATGAAGCTGTTGTACAAGAAACAAAATTAATTGATTATCTTGCTTTTAAGATAAACATAAATAAAGAAGCTAAAACTAAGGAAGAAGTCGAACGTAATATAAGTTTAATTCATGAAAATAACTTAAAAAAAATATCTGAGATGATTAGATCTGAAGAAAATTTCGATTCAGAAATAGGAAATATTTTATTAAATCTTACTCCGCCTGCTTCAAGGCGAAATAGTGTTTCTTCTGAAACATTGACTGAATCATAAAGTTATCCTAAATTCTAATGGTTTTAGTGCTATTTGAACACGGCTTCTTTATTATATGAAGAATCGTTAGGATCAGGATTTTTTAAGATTAAAGGATAAAACAGGATTTAAAAAAATCTTCAAAATCATTAAAATCTGAAAATTTTGATTCATACTTTGAGCTTTAAAGTTTGAGAAATATATTTTTAATAGATTTATTAATAATAATCAGTAAGACAACACACCGACATAAATATTGTAAAAATTAAAATTGGCATTGCTACTTTAATATGGTTAAAGTATATATTTCTAAAATTTTCTTAGCAAAATAAAGCTTGCGTAAGATAAAAAACACAATAACTATTTTTAAGTAGCAATACCTAAAATTTAACATTTAATATTACCAAAATATAATCTTAAATACTCCTATATAGTATACATATGATTGATATCACCGCATTACGGTTTTGTAAACGATTTTCTGTAGGTTTAACAGGCGGAATTGCGAGCGGAAAAAGCACTGTCGCCACTATGTTTAGTGCTTTAGGGGCTGCGATTGTGGATACCGATATTATTGCCCACCAACTAACAGCGGGTGAAACTATATTGACTCGTGTAGGGGTGGCTATGCCAGCAATTACACAGGCTTTTGGTTCTACATTTATTCAGTCAGATGGGGGGTTAAACCGTGCAATGATGCGAAGGCATATACTCAATGATTCTAAAGAGCGGTTGCGTTTAGAATCAATTTTACACCCCATGATTCATTATCAAGCACAATTTCTTGGTAATACTTTATCGGGTAATTATGTAATTTTTGTAGTGCCATTGTTAATAGAAAGTCCACAATGGCGTAGGCAAGTAGACCGTATTTTAGTTATAGATTGTGATTTAGAATTACAGCGGCAACGCTTGTTACAACGTGCAGGAGTAACAATGGTGCAGGCTGATCAGCTGTTGGCTATACAGGCATCACGCGAACAAAGGTTAATACAAGCCGATGATACATTAGACAATACTGCGATGACCATAGAGCAATTACAACACCATATTAATCAGTTACATCATCTATATTTGAAGCAATAAAAAATAATAAGGCATTGCTACTTTAATATGGTTAAAGTATATATTTCTAAAATTTTCTTAGCAAAATAAAGCTTGCGTAAGATAAAAAACACAATAACTATTTTTAAGTAGCAATACCAATAA
>JBEDNN010000069.1:0-9760 GCA_041170585.1 Pseudomonadota bacterium
TCTAATACACTCACTATCACAATGCGGACACTTACGAGTAATAATAATCATTATTGCCTACAATTCCTGTTTTAAATAAATAATATAATAAATAATATAATAAATAATATAATAAATAATAATTAATTTATCTTTAAGTTCTATTTGTACCACTACCAAAAATTATTAAACTAACTTACTTTAAATTGCTTTAACTTATCACCAAAAAAATTTTATGTCTAATCAATTTAAACTATTAACCGAACGTAGATTTGCACCTTTTTTTGTAACACAGTTTTTAGGTGCAGGTAATGACAATGTATTCAAATTTTCTTTTACTTTGATGGTTACCTATGGCTATGGATTAAACCCTGCTGACTTACTCAAAACGGGTTTAGATGCACACTTAATCGCACAACTAATAGCCGCTTTGTTTACTTTGCCTTTTTTGTTATTCTCGGCAACTTCAGGACAATTATCTGATAAGTACGAAAAATCACGCTTAATGCGTGGTGTCAAAAATTTAGAAATATTGATTATGTTAATTGCCTATTTCGGTTTTACAACAGCAAATATTTTTATACTGCTTGGATGTACTTTTGCAATGGGGCTGCACTCCACCTTATTTGGTCCAGTCAAATATGCTTACTTACCGCAACACTTAACAGCCGAAGAATTAACAGGCGGTAACGGAATGGTGGAAATGGGTACTTTTGTATCTATTTTATTAGGCACAATTATGGGCGGATTTTTAATTGCTTGGCCTGTTATAGGCGTTCATTACACTGCAATTGTTTGCATTTTAATCGCTATTTTTGGACGAATTGCAGCACAATTTTTACCTAATTCACCTGCAACAGCCCCTGATTTGACTATAAATTGGAATCCATTCACCGAAACATTTAAAAATTTAAAGTTAGCACATAGCTATCCAGTTGTATTTCGTTGTTTAATTGGTATCAGTTGGTTATGGTTTTTTGGTGCAGTTATATTAACTTTGTTTCCAGCGTTAGCAAAAGAGACTTTAAAAGGTGATGCTAACGTTGCTACCGTATTATTAATGGTATTTTCTATCGGCATTGGTTTAGGGTCTTTGGCGTGTGAATTGCTATCGCGTCGACGCATAGAAATTGGTTTAGTACCAATTGGTGCTTTCGGAATGACTTTTTTTGGTATATTGTTATACCTATTTACGGTTAATTTTTCATCAGAATTAAACCATATTGTCATTGATAATCAATCTATTCAATCTATTCAATCTATTGAACCTGTTTTATTTAATTTGACTCGCTTTTTAGCACAAGATAACAGTATTTATATTTTGACAATGTTGTTCTTTTTATCTTTTTCAGCAGGCTTATTTAGTGTGCCTATGTATGCTTTGATTCAAGCACGTAGCCCCGATACCCATAGAGCTAGAATTATCGCGACCAATAATATTATTAATGCTTTATTTATGATAATCGCTGCCTTAATGATTATGTTTTTACAAACGGTATTCCAATTGAATGTGCCAGAAATTTTATTGACTACTGCTTTATTAAATATAGTCGTTGTCAGCTATGTATTTATTTTGACTCCAGAATTTTTATTACGATTTATTAGCTATGGTTTGGCACACGTCATTTATCGCTTTAAAGTTAATAATGAGACTCATATTCCTACTGAAGGCCCTTGTTTATTAGTGTGTAATCACGTTAGCTTTATTGATGTGCTTTTATTAATGGCTGCCAGCCCAAGGCCTATTTACTTTGTTATGGATTATCAAATTTACAAACTACCTGTTGCGAATATATTGTTTAAAGCAGGTAAAGCAATTCCAATCACATCACGCTATGAAAATCCACACATGTTAGAAACAGCTTTTCAACAGGTAGTAGCACATTTAGCCGACGGTGATATTGTGGGCATTTTCCCTGAAGGGAAACTAACTGCTGACGGCAAATTAAATGAGTTTAAACACGGTATGCGAGCCGTACTTGACATTGCAGCGACTCAAAACATTTATCCACCCGTTATTCCTATGGCTTTACAAGGTTTATGGGGTAGCTTTTTTTCTCGAATAGAAGCGGGGACTGCGATGAAAAAACCATTTAGACGCGGTATGTTTAGCCGTGTAACCCTAAATGTAGGGCATTCTATTTCTGCCAAAGAAGCGACAACAGAGCATGTTTTTAATGTGGTAAAACAATTAAAAGAAGGTAAGTTATAAATGATAATAAATCTATGTCATCTATAAAATAGATTATTTAACTAGGCTAAATTAATTTATCCGTTGATATAACTTGATTTTTCTTCAACAATTTATTTACTATTATTTAGTAGTATTTACTATTTATTACTTATTTTTTATGAAAAAAACAAAAATACTCGTTCAACTTATCTTTATTTTACATTTAACAGGCTGCTCAACAGTGGGTTTTGGTATTGCCATTCCGTTTACTCCGTTTACCAATATTGGCGTAAACTTAAACAGTTCAGGTGCGGTATCTGGCAATATTAGTACTAATATTGGAGGTGCCATCCTTAGCGGAACAGTGCAAACACCTTAATTAAAATTAAAAGTCTGAATCAAGATTTTCAAGATTTAAAGTAATGTTAAATTTTAACTTTTATAATATTTATACTGGTGCAGTAGCCTGTTGATTTTACTGGTTACTTCTTAATTATTAAATTTCTTGTATCAGTGCTATTTGAACATTAATCCAAATTAATATTATTTACATCAAATCTTTTGGACGCATTGTGTCATATTGTTCAAAAGGTTGATGTATCCACGGATTATTTAATAAATGCTGCACATAAAAATCAGGCTTGATCTGCGAACAATCCTTCCACCATAACACGCCTGTTTTGACTGTGAGTACTTTGGGATAAGACACAGTCAAGTGCTGTTGAACGGCAATTAAAGTTTTGCCTGAATCAGCTAAATCATCTAATAATAAAATATTTCCAGATAATTCAATGCTGCTTACCGTAATATGCTTGGCAATATTTAAATAACCTTGTTGTGTACCAGAATGTTCTCGGTAACTACTAGTTGATAAAATAGCTAACGGTACATCAAATATACGCGATAAAGTATCACCAACGCGTAAACCACCACGCGCTAGGCACAATATTGCATCAAACTGCCAGCCTGATTGAGCAACGATTATCGCTAGCCGTTCAATTAAATCGTGGTAATCATTCCACGATACATAAAGATGGGCATCAATATTTTTTTGCATATTTTAAAATACTGGGTTCAACAGTATCGTATGCGTACGATCAGGGCCTGTGGATATGACATCTAAACGAACGCCTGCAACGGCTTCAATACGCCGTAAATAATTTTGTGCCGTTTTAGGTAAATCAGCCCAGCGAGTCATACCCGCAGTTTTTTCAGACCAACCAGGAAAGGTTTCATAAATAGGCTTGGCTTTTGCCATCGCCGCTGCCCCGATTGGCATAGACATACTACGCACACCCGCTATTTCATAAGCGACACATAGTTTAACTTCAGGCAAACCATCTAATACATCTAGCTTAGTCACAACCAAGCCATCAAAACCATTTAATTGTGCCGTACGCTTTAACAATACGCCGTCTAACCAGCCACAACGGCGTGGACGGCCTGTGACTGAACCTAATTCCTTACCGACTATGGCTAAATGTTTACCTGTATCATCTAACAGCTCTGTGGTAAATGGTCCACTGCCTACGCGGGTGGTATAAGCCTTTGCAACACCCAAAACAGTACTGATTGCTTTAGCAGGAACGCCCGCCCCTGCTGCTGCTGCTCCTGCTACACAATTACTGCTGGTTACGTAAGGATAAGTCCCGTGGTCAATATCCAATAAAGCACCTTGTGCGCCTTCAAAAATAATTTTTTCACCCATAGCTATCTTTTCACACAGTTCGGTAGAAACATCGCACATTAACGGAATCAAGCGGGGTGTCAGTGCCATTAACTCATCACACACTTGACGAGCTGTCATTAAAGTTTCAATAGGTACTTTTAAGTAATGTTGTAATACAAAATTATGAAAATCTAACATCTCTTCTAATTTTATAAACAGCACTGCTTCATCTAATAAATCATGTAAACGCACTGTACGGCGAGCGACTTTATCTTCGTAAGCAGGCCCAATACCGCGACCTGTTGTCCCAATTTTTATACCTGTTCGTGCTTCTTTTAACACTTCACGTGCTTGGTCAATGTGTGCATGAATCGGTAAAATCAAAGGCACTGCTAACGATATGCGTAAACGATTCGCTATATCTGGCACCACCTTGGCAAGTTCATCTATTTCGGCTAACAAAGCACTGGGCGATAGCACCATACCATTACCCAAATAACACGTGGTATGTTGATGCATAATCCCTGAAGGAATTAAACGTAAAACTGTTTTGACTCCGTTAATCCACAAGGTATGCCCTGCATTATGTCCGCCTTGAAAGCGGACTACACTGGTAGCTGATTCGGCTAACCAATCTACTAATTTTCCTTTACCTTCATCGCCCCACTGTGCACCCATAATGGCTACGCCATTGTATTTTTTTGGTAAATATGTTGTTGTCATAGTAAAAAGGTTTAAAAAAATAAAATGATATAAAGTAAGTTTAGTTAAGAGTAGGTTTAGTTAAGCCTACATTTTTAAAGATTAATTAAAAAGCAATAGTTATTTTACTGTTAAAGTGGGCTCAACCAATCACGGACAGGTAAAAAATCCGTATACAGTGCGGCTTCGGGCGTGCCTAATTCAGGCGACCAGTTGTATCGCCATTTAACAATCGGCGGCATAGACATTAAAATACTTTCTGTACGACCGCCACTTTGTAAACCAAACAGCGTCCCTCTATCAAACACTAAATTAAATTCTACATAGCGTCCACGTCGATAAGCCTGAAAATCACGTTCTCTATCGCCAAAAGGCATATTTTTTCGTGCTATTAATATAGGTAAATACGCAGGTAAAAACGCTTGCCCCGCTGCTAAAGTCATTGCCCACGAATGTTCAGCACTCAATTCTAAAAAATCATCAAAAAAAATACCCCCAACACCGCGTGCTTCTTGACGGTGTTTTAAGTAAAAATATTCATCACACGCTTTTTTAAAACGAAGATATTTATCAGTACCAAATGGATCTAAAGCATCTTTACAGGTTTGATGAAAATGCTTTACATCGTCCAAATAAGGATAGTAAGGGGTTAAATCCATACCACCACCAAACCAAACAGTAGATTCATCACTATTTACAGCTTGAACAAGCATTAAACGTATATTTAAATGCACTGTTGGAATATACGGATTGCGTGGATGTAACACTAAAGAAACGCCCATTGCTTCAAAGGGTGCACCTGCTAATTCAGGGTGACGGCTACTGGCAGCGGCGGGCAGTTTTAAACCTTTCACATGACTAAAATTACACCCACCTCGCTCAAACACTTCACCGTCTTCTACCAAACAACTAAATCCATCGCCTTGCAAAGGGCTATCACTCGGTCTAACCCAGCTATCACGTTGAAAGGGTTTAGGTTCATGCGTTTGTAAAGCGGCTAAAATATTGGTTTGTAGCTCTAATAGCTGCTCTCTAATATTAGTAATATTTAGCTCTTTTGATGTAACTATTTTATGATGATTTGTTTGCATAATAAATTTATTTCAACACTGTATTTATACGAGAAAATCTTTGCTTTTAAAAGCGGCTTATTCTATAAAAAATTGTTAGAATCAGAATTTTTAAGATTAAAGGATAAAACAAGATTTAAAAACTCCTTAAATTCTGAAAATCTTGATTCTAATTATTTATTGTTTATTTATTGTTTATTTATTGTTTACTTATTGTTTACTTATTGTTTACTTATTGTTTATTTATTGTTTATTTATTGTTTATTTAATTTACGTTTAAAATTGTAAACACAAATTTTAAACACTTTGCATTAATTAATAATTAGAACTAATAATATTAAATAATATTAAATAATAATTATTAACTATCAATATATTTATTAATATAAATTATTTACTTAAACTTTATAAGGACTGATTATGCCTATTTGGCGTTTACCCGATAATTTATCTGATGTTTTGCCCGCCGAAGCCCGCCAAATAGAAACCTTGCGTCATATTGCATTAAATACTTTACGGACTTGGGGTTACGAAATAATCACCCCGCCTTTATTAGAAAATTTATCGGCTTTAACAACTGGAACGGCTCAAGATTTAGAAGCTGTTATTTTTAAAGTAGTTGATCCACTGACTGGGGCATTATTGGGCATAAGAGCTGACCTTACACCACAAGCCGCCCGTATTGATGCCCATTTATTGAACCGTACTGCACCAACGCGGCTATGCTATTGTGCGCCTGCCTTACGCAGCCAAGTTGGTGATGCGTTTGCTCAACGAGAGCTTTTACAGTTAGGTGCAGAGTTATTTGGTCATAGTGGCTTAGAAGCAGACATTGAAATTCAAGACTTGGTTTTACATTTATTAAGCCAGCTAGGGCTTGACGCTAAGATGCAGCCTACCTTAGCGTTGTCTAATTCCATGGTTTTACAGGCTTTACTTGAAGAATACCCCGTCTTAAATACCATTAAGACTGATATATTAGCAGCACTGCGTACGAAAAATAAAACGCATTTACATGAATTGCAAACACGGCTCACACAACAATCTTTAGACGATTTAACTGATATAACAGACGCATTTGAAGCATTGCAACTGCTCATTATTAGCTATGGCACACCCGATGAGATACCTAGTCATTTGTTTTCTCGCTGGGATAATATCTTTCGTGCGGTAGATATTTTGCATATTTTAGCCAAACGGGCTGAACAACAAGGCATTCATGTGGTGATTGATTTAGCCGATTTAAATGGTTACGGCTATCACACTGGCGTACAGTTTGCTGTCTATGTTAATGGTTTAAACAACAGTTTAGTGCGGGGCGGTCGCTATGATGCAGTCGGTAAATTATTTGGTAGGTCTCGTGCAGCCACAGGCTTTAGCTTAGATTTACGCACACTAGCCAGTTTATTGCCTACTCAAGATATTACACCTGCCATTTTAGCACCTTGGATAGACTGCATCGATTTAGACAACACCATAACCCATTTACGCACACAAGGTAATACCGTCATTCGTTGTTTGCCTGGACATGAACACTCACAAGATGAAATGTTGCACAATAAAAAATTAGTCAAAATTGATGGTATTTGGACGATAAAATCACTGTAGCATACAGTGTTGCACTGATTACAGTGTTGTAACCATACAAAAAATAATAAACCGTTATTTCTAATAAATTCGGTAATGTTCAAATAGCACTGATACATTACCTTATTTTTTTATTTATCTAATTTAATACAACACGCTGCGGCATTTGACGCAACCACGTCATTTGTCGTTTAGCTAATTGTCTAGTGGCAATAACGCTGCGTTCACGTAAGTGATTTAAATTATAAGCGGGTAATTGTGAATTTTGAAGTGCCTCAAAATATTGCCATGCTTGGCGATAACCTACACAACGCATACTAGGCAGATTAAGAGATAAATCACCGCATTGCATTAAAGCAGATACCTCATCTAAAAAACCATTGTTTAGCATACTATCAAACCGCTGCTCTATACGTTGCCATAGCAATGATTTTTCAGGTTCAATTGAAATATGTAAACAACGGTTTAGCAAGCTGACGTTTTCATTTACACCTTCATTAAACTGGATTGTATGATGTTTAATCAGTGGGGTACTTGATTTTGATTGGGCTAACCAATGAGACAATGGCAAACCTGTACTCAATACAACCGACAATGCACGTTCAATACGCTGTGCATCATTAGGCGATAATCGTGCGGCAGTCATAGGGTCTAGCTGTGTGAGTTCAGTGTGTAATGCTGCCCAACCATATTTATTTGCCCGAGCAACAATCAAAGAACGCTGCACAGGGTCTATCATTGGTAATTCATTTAAACCTTGATACAAAGCATTGACATACATCATTGTACCGCCTACTAATATCGGTAAACGCCCTTGCTGTTGGCAATCAACAATGGCTTGTGTCGTGTCTAACAAAAATTGAGCTACGCTATAAGATTCAGTAGGTTCAATTAAATCTAATAAATAATGTGGTACTAAAGATTGTTCTACGATACTTGGCTTGGCTGTACCAATATCCATTTTTTTATAAACCAATGCAGAATCTACACTAATAATACTAGATGCTTGTAAGCTGGCTAAGTACATAGATAGCGCCGATTTTCCGCTAGCAGTCGGGCCAGTGATTAATATTCCGTCATAATGTTGATGCCATTGTGCTAAGGGTGGTAAATTTAAAGCAGTAAACTGTGCAGCGTGTTGAATAGACACTGTATAAGACATAATAAAATCGCAGCCAATTATAAATATAAATATAAATATAAATTTAATATAAAAATATTCGTAAAATTATAAGTAAAATCGTCATTATGACATTTTATTTATGATTTATTATTTACTTTAATTATTTACTATTAAATTAATATTAAATATAGTTTACAAACACTTTTTTATGAATATTACTGTAATACCCACGGTCTATAATACAGACGCTTTACGTGCTAGAGTCATCAACACTCACGTTCGTTTAGTCGCTGTAACGGTAGCAGACGACGGGCAAAGGTTAGATAATTTTTTAGCTAAAAGTCTAAAAGGCACACCGCGTAGCCACATACAAAGAATCATTCGTAGCGGTGAAGTACGCATTAACGGTGCAAGAACGACATTTAATAGCCGAATAAAATTAGGTGAGATTATTCGTATTCCACCTGTACGGCTGGCTGAAAAAGTAAACCAAGCACTAGATGAAAAGTTTAACGCATCTGATATTAATCAACAATACCCACTAATTTTATCAACTACATTAAAACCTAATATAGCAATCAATCCGTTCCCCATTTTATTTGAAGATGAATTTATTATAGTCATCAATAAACCGAGTGGAATCGCCGTACACGGTGGCAGTGGTGTCGCATTTGGCGTCATTGAGCAGCTTCGCCAATGTGCTTTAAGTCCCTTTTTAGAATTAGCACACCGAATTGACCGTGATACTAGCGGCATTTTAGTTATCGCTAAACAACGCCTAGCTTTAGTCAAACTACAAGAGCAACTTAGACAAGGCGTGTGGAAAAAAAACTATGTATGTGTTGTTGCGGGTCACGCTAATTTTATACAAACTGATGTCAAATTGCCTTTATTACGGACAGAAACTGCCAATGGTGAACGCCGTGTATTAGTCAATGAAGCCCAAGGGCAATATGCTTTAAGCCGTATGCGTGTTGTCCGTAAAAGTACACAGTTTACTGAATTACAGGTACGTATTATGACAGGGCGAACCCATCAAATTCGGGTACATTGTGCCAGCTTAGGTTTGCCGATTGTGGGCGATGAAAAATACGGTAATTTTGAATTAAATAAATCGCTAAAATCAAACAAAGCCAGTGCGTTTAAACGCCTGATGTTACACGCAACCCATTTAGAATTGCCGCACCCGATAACAAAAGAAGCATTATTATTAGATGCTTTACCACCTGCTGATTATTCAGGATTTACAGCGGCTTATTTTTAAAGCGACTAAACTATTAAATGATCAAAATAATAAAATAATAAAATAATAAAGTATTGAAGTATTGATTTAAAAAATTGGTAGTGGTACAAATAGAACTTAAAGATAAATTAATTATTATTTATTAATGAGTAAATTGAGTAGAATATTATTTATTGAATATATTATTTATTTAAAACAGGAATTGTAGGCAATA
>JBEDNN010000070.1:0-2794 GCA_041170585.1 Pseudomonadota bacterium
GGTTTTAAATCTTGTTTATCTTTTAATCTTAAAAATCCTGATTCAAAGCAGTGTCTATAAAATAATTTTTTATTTAAACCCTACACACACGCAAAAATACTTATAATATATTGTTACGAAATAATGGTTTTATTTATTTTGTAATATTTAATGTACATTACTTGATTTTTTAAACAAATGATTAAAATGACTCAATCAATCAACCAATCAACCAATCAATGGCTACGGCGATGTAAGCGGTTTTTAAAGTTTCGCCGAAGTGTGGTAACAGCGATGTTATTGCTTAATATTTTACCAGTATTTGCACAAATAACTGATGTTATTCCTACGGGCGGTACATGGGAAGTTGCAAATAGCTATTTGTCATTCGCCACCAATGAATGGGTCATTAATGATACGGAGATTTTTAATGATTTGCAATCCGCATGCAATGCTGCATTTTACTACGATTACACAAGAATAGACGAGGATTTTGACGAAGGTATTAGAAAATTATATCCAGATCTTGTATATGAATATGATGAAGGGTGTCCGTTTTCTCGCTTAACAGGTAAATTATCTTATTATAAGGATGCTGGTTATTGTGAGGTAGAACATAGAGAAAGGTTTCTATATACACGACTTATTGACAACCATACGAAAATGGTAGTTGTGATTGGCTGTCGTCCTCCTCAACTAAAAGAGATAGAGATACCGCACAAACCCGCCACCTGCCCCGCCCCCGCAAATGGGCAACGTGCAGCCGCTGATTGTACGCAAAATGTATCTCTTACGCCAGTATCAGGTCAAGCTGAACCCCGTCCCAAAGGTTCTGAAGGCGATGGTAAATCTACCTATGATTTAATCGCCAAAGTGACTGAAGGAAACCAACCCAAAGCAGGCATGGCCTTGACGTTTACAGTGGAAGTTGAAGCAGGTTCAGGCAACCACCCACTGAATCCTCCAAAAAGACCGCCAGGTATTTTAAGCGTTACAAGCGGTACAACCAATGCCAGTGGTGAAGTACGCCTAACCTTTACCTCGCCGATATTTTCAGGTAAACATACGGTGAAAGTCAAGTGTGATAAGTGCACGGGAACTAAAAAAGACGATATAGCGACATTCAATGTCAAAGTACCGAACTTGATTAAAACGCCTGCGGATATTAATTGGCGATTTATTAGTACCGACAACTATCATAAAAATAATAATGCTTCAACTGCCACTCAAACGGTATATTACTTAACCCAACCAGCATACACTGGTTTAATAGAGTTAACTAAATATATGGTAAATAATGGCTGGAAAACAAACAGTGAAAAACCAACTTCAGTCGGTTTAAACGATGCCAGCTTAGAATGGGGCGGTAAGTTTTATTCTTATCCAGGTTCAGGGTCAATTTATCCAAATTGGACTGGTATCAAGTCTAGTGGTAAGCAGTATGCACACGTAGAGCACCGCTTGGGTGTACAAATTGATTTACGGACTACAGATGTCTCTAACGAATTAGAAAAACAGATGTATCAAAAAATTTGCAATCCACAAGATGGCAAATACCCTGTTCAAGCAAAACTTTTATGGCATACGGGTGTACAAAAATGTAAAAATGCAAAGGGCGTTTTAGTATCGTGTACCCCTGAACACTACCACGCATACTTACTGGGTGATATTGATAAAAAATTAGGTGGCGGTCGCTGTAGCTCTACTCCCAATTAATTTTTACTCATTTAATTACTCTTTACATTTTCCTCATTTTAAGGACTTACCATGAAATCAATACTGTTCAGCAAAACGGCTGCTGCCATTGCCGTTGCTTTAACCGTGACTACTTTAACTTTACCTAGTGTTGTTTACGCAAAAAAACTAGATAAAGTCGCTATTTTATACAATAAATTTACTGTTTATAGCAATGGCTTTATTACAGCCCCTGCGATTAACCCTACAACAGGCGAAGAACGAGACTACACTATTCAACTATTTCCGAAAAATCAATACAACAATCAAGCGGCTTTGGAAGCGGCTTTAAAACAAGCGGTTATTGATTACGCTGATTTAGAGATTGCTGAAGCACAAAGAAGACAAGAAGAAGCTGCCTTTGAAGCTAAAGAAAAAGCCCACATGGCACGTGCTAGGGCAATGAATAAAGTGACGGTAGACCCTAAAACAGGGGCGTGGCACTTTGAATATTTGCACTCTGAAAATGATAACTTTGAAGAGGGTGATAACTATGAAAAAGTCACGTTTAGAAAACGCTCGATGTATCCGCCGAATATGTTTGATGTCACGGTTAAATCAAGCATTAAAGCCAAAGGCAATGATGTGTTTGAATATGCGTATGTAGTGAGTAATGGCAAAAACTCTAAACAGCAAATTATTTCATTTGGGCTAGGCAATAAACTTAATTTAACAACCACAACACCGCCTAAAAAAGTTTACAGTAAAGAGTCTGAGCAATATGTTGAGACCAAAGAGCATGACACTTGGTTTAAGAAACAATTAGAAATTTGTAGATCACGTGTAGTGCCATCAAAAGTAGTAGAAGTGCATACCTATTGCAATGAAAGAGGCAGTGGTTATGGCTTGTATGCACTTACAACTAAAAATTGGACAGATGAAACAGGTGAACTACGATCAAGCTATGCGGGTTTAAAACCGGGGCAGTCGTGGGATCAAATGAAAATTACTGTGCCTGCTTTACCGGGTGTGTTTATGGCAGACGCGATGGGCGACAATGATGAGCAAAAAGTCCCGCAAGCGATTTTGGACGTAGACGGTCCAGCACAAAAAAAGCTTGAACAGTTATTGAATACCATTG
>JBEDNN010000071.1:0-32729 GCA_041170585.1 Pseudomonadota bacterium
ATGGCAACGGTGCAGTGTTGGACAAACCTTTGACAAGGTAAAAGGCTGTGTAGGTCAAGTTACAAAATTTACGTTTGAACAAGCACAACAACTAAGTAAAAATGGTTGGCGTGTGCCGACTGTCCGTGAACTGCAAACTTTGCGAGTCTGTAGTTCAGAGTTCACAAAAGAAATGAGAGACCTGCAAGACGGTGGCGAAACAGTGCCATTTAAATGCAATGGTAACGCAAGCCAACCCACGATTAACACAGCGGCTTTTCCAAACACACTACTAAATAGAGCTTATTGGAGTTCTTCCCCTGATGTGGGTGATTCAGATTATGCTTGGCTTGTCCTTTTCGATAATGGCTACGTCTACGACTTCTACCTCCGTTATTATAATGGTTATGTGCGTTTGGTGCGTACCAGTCAGTCTTTGGGCGACGCAATCGCTTTGGAGTTTGTAACACCTTTAGAAAAAGATACGGTTGCTATAGCAGTAAAAAAAGCTGAAGAAGAACGTCGTATTGCACAAGCAAAAGCTGAAGAAGAGCGTCGTATTGCACAAGCAAAAGCTGAAGAAGAACGTCGTATTGCACAAGCAGCTCGTGCATCTGCGATTAAAAAAATGGTTTCTGAAGGTGCAGCACCGTTGTACTTGAAAGCAGGTAAAGCACAACGCAATGGGAGTATTACGGTTAATGACGTTGATTTTAATGCTGAATTTTTATATGAATTAATTATTGATAAATTTCCAAACAGCGAGTATGCCATCAAAGCGACTGACCAGTTGAATGCACAACAACGCACAGAAAAACAAGCTGATGCAGTGCGTAATGCAAATAATGCAGCGTCAAGCCGTGCAGCGTGTTTTTCACAGGTTAGACAATGCGAAGCAAGGTGTGACGATATTATGCCTAATGCAGGCACTAGGGCCTTGTGTAGAAGAGATTGTCAACAATCTTGTAGTTAAACCTTGATAATCTAAAAAACCGCCCGTGTGGCGGTTTTTGTTTGTAGGGGCGAATCTGTGTGTTTGCCTTGTTTTTTGTGGGTTGGGTAAACACATAGGGTTTACCCTTACAATTTAATTTAAAATAAATTAAGAAAAATTTATGAGCAATAAACAGCAACACGAGGCGGCGGCGATGGTTTGGATTGATGATTCTATAAAAAATATTGAGGATAGACCATGACTGATACAAAGAAACCAAGACGCAACAAACCCCGCAAATACAGTGAGGGTGAGATAGCAATTGCATTTAATTTATTAAAATTAGATGAATTAAGTTCCACTTTACACAATTGGTTAAATACACACACGACCTTAGATATATTTGAGGAGTATCTATTTAAAAAAATTCTGAAAGATGCAAAAATTAATATAGTCAGCTGGAATGAAGAAGAATTAAAGATGTACTTTATATCTTACATCATAGATTTATCTAATTTGCGATCTTCAAAAAATATACGTTCATTTTTTGAGCGAACGATAGATGCAGAGGTTGAAGGAATTTATTTAAAAACTAAAACTGATTTTATGATAGCTAAGGGTTTGCTTGATGTGATACAAAACCCTTATTTTCATTTTCAAGAATATAAAAAAGACAAAGACCCAAACGGTGACCCGCTGGGGCAATTGTTAGAAGCCTTTTTAATTGCACAAGCAATAAATAAAAATGATAAACCTATGTATGGGGCTTACATTATAGGAAGGCTATGGTATTTTGTAACGATGGAAGGCAAAGAGTATTGCGTAAGTAAAGCCTTTGATAGCACTGAAGAAGTAAGCTTAATGCAAATTATTGCCGTATTAAGGCATTTTAAAATTATTTTAGAAACTAAATTAATGGTGGATTGAGTGTATTTTAGTTATATTCTGAAATATTTTAAAAAATATCAATTAAATACAGTCAATTTGTAACTAACTAAGATATTTTGATGTAATTAATTTAAAGTATATAATATTTAGTATAGTTTTTGTAATACATTTACATAATAAGAAACAAAAATGATAATAAACTTTAGTGTTCAAAATTTTGGCTCAATAAAAGATAAGCAAACACTGTCCTTTGAAGCAGACAAATCCACCCATTTAGAAAATCACTATATTATTAATGCGACAGGCGGGTTAAGGCTATTAAAATTAGCGTTAATTTATGGTGCTAATGCTTCGGGTAAGACAACAGTTTTAAAAGCAATTGAATTTTTAAGAGACCTTGTTTTAGAACCTGCTGATAAAAAAACAGATAGTCTTGATTTTAGTCCATTTCTATTTGATGCTGAAACGCCAAAACAAAACACCATTATTTCTATTGACTTCATTCAAAATGAGGTTAGATACTTCTATGAAGTAGAGTTAAATAAAAATGCTATTTTAAGAGAAGAGCTTAATTTTTATCACCCTAATAAAGCCAATGTATTTAAGCGGACTACTAATATAGATAAACAATTTACTGAAATTACATTCGGAAGCAAAATAAAAAAAGATAAAATCATTGAAAAAATTTTAGAAGCTAATACGCTTTGGAACAATACGGTTTTGGGTGGATTTTTAAAAACCAATATTGATATTAAAGAACTTAAGGAAGTAACAGATTGGTTTGAAGAATGCCTTGCTCCAATAGTTCTGACTAATACAGCTGTTGATGATTATATTACTAATCAAATTGAATCTTCAAATATAAATAAAAAAAATGTTGTTCCTATTCTTAAAAAAGCGGACTTCAATATTTCGGATATTGTAATAAATAAAGAAGAAAAACGAAAAATAACATCACTTAATATTGAATTTGAGCATACAGTTAATCAAGTGGCATACTCATTACCTATAGAAATGGAGTCACAAGGCACTAAAAGATTTTATGGTTTCGCAGGGCTTTTTAGTTTATTAATTAAACACTTCGTGGTTATTCCTATAGATGAATTAGAAGCATCATTGCATCCAGATTTATATATTCATTTTTTGTTATCTTTTTTAATCAATTCTAAAAAATCTCAATTAATTGCGACAACTCATAACCGAGAAATATTAAGCAATAAAGATATTTTCAGAAATGATGCCATTTGGTTTACAGACAAATCCGAAAATTCTGCGACTGAATTATATTCTTTGTCTGAGTTTGATACTTCGGTTGTAAGAGATACCAGTAACATTTTTAACGCATATAAAACAGGTAAATTAGGTGGCACACCTAATTTAGGTGATTACTATATAAATATTGATGATGAGAAAAACTAAAGCACCCAAAGAAATCAAACCAACTTTTGCAGTTGTCGTTGATGGCGAGTGTGAGGTTTGGTATTTACAAATGTTAATCAGAAATGAGAAGGATCATTTAAATATTCGTGTTAAACCTGAATTGCCATCCAAAAAAGCTTTACATGACCAATTCAAATTAGTTAAAGAATTAGCTGAGGATTACACTAAAACTTTTTGGATCATTGACTTAGATGTAATTTTAAAAGAAACAAGAGAAGCTAAAAAAGACTCAAAGACAAAAATTCAAGAGCTAAGTGAGTACATCAATTGCATTCATAAAGAATATAAAGAGGCAGTTACTATTATTGTAAATAATCCTTGCCTTGAATTTTGGCTATTGCTTCATTTTGAATCAACTTCAAAATACTTTGACACTTGCAAAGGTGCAGAAGAGCAATTAAAAAAGCACTTGAAAGACTACGAGAAGACACAAAAGTATTACACTAAGCAAGACAATGACATTTACCTAAGACTAAAACCAAATTTAGCAGACGCTTTAAAAAATGCGAAAGCTTTAAAATTATTCGATACCAAAAATCCGAATAAAGCAATGTCTGAAATGCAATTGTTTTTTGAAGCGAGCGAATTTGGACAGCTATTCAAAAGTGAAGCTCAGTGATTAGGTCAAGATAGTAACCTAAAACACCCACCCAAACCATTCCATGCAACCATAAGTCACATGGGACACCGCTTAAACAACTAAAAATTATAGCCGTTTAAACGCATTACGTGCTGCGGCAACCGTGTCTTCAATGTCTTGTTCGGTGTGTGCCGCACTGACAAAGCCAGCTTCATACATTGCAGGTGCAAAATAAATGCCCTGATTCAACATGTCATGAAAAAAGCGATTAAACGTGTCTGTACCGTTTGCCATAACTGTGTGATAATTTTGAGGCAAACCTGCTTGAAGGTGATTAACAAAGAAAAAGCCAAACATTCCCCCTTCAGAATCACCCAATAAAGGCACACCCGACTCAGCGGCTGCCGCACATAAGCCCGTAACCAAATCACGCGTACGACTGGCTAATTGCTCATAAAAATTAGGCTGTTGTAATAGTTTTAAAGTCGCTAAACCACACGCCGTTGCAATAGGATTGCCTGACAATGTACCCGCTTGATACACCCCGCCTAAAGGGGCTAAATGGCTCATAATAGCTTTAGATGCCCCAAAAGCCGCCAAAGGCATACCGCCACCAATGACTTTGCCTAAAACGGTTATATCAGGCTTAACCCCATGTAAACCTTGCACGCTGCCTAAACCCACACGTAAACCCGTCATCACTTCATCATAAATTAACAATGCACCATACTCGGTACATAAACGCCGCATCGCCGCTACAAACGACGGCGAAGCCCGCACAAAATTCATATTGCCTGCAATCGGTTCAACCATCACACACGCCACTTCGTGACCGTATTGTGTAAACGCCGTCTCTAATTGCTCAATGTGGTTATATTCCAAGACTGTTGTATACTGCACTACTTCAGGTGGCACACCCGCACTGGTTGGGTGTCCAAAAGTGGCTAAACCACTGCCTGCTTTAACCAATAAAGCATCAGCGTGGCCGTGATAACACCCTTCAAATTTAATAATACGCTTACGCCCTGTAAAGCCACGTGCTAGACGAATCGCACTCATACCCGCTTCTGTGCCGCTGGAAACTAAACGCACTTGCTCCATACTCGGAAAGAGTTTTAAAATCTCTTCTGCCAATTGAATTTCACGTTCAGTCGGCGCACCAAAACTAAAGCCTTCTAATAAAGCCGCTTGCACTGCTGATAACACAGTTGGGTGTCCATGCCCTACAATCATCGGCCCCCATGAACCAATATAGTCAATGTAACGTTGCCCAGCAGCGTCCCACATATACGCACCTTGTGCTTTAGCAATAAATTTGGGTGTACCGCCAACCGCTTTAAATGCACGTACAGGCGAATTAACACCACCAGGAATTACGTGTTGAGCGCGGATAAACAACTGCTCATTGATACAGGTATTGTGTGTAGATTGATTTGAATTTGGCATCTTTTTATAATAAAAATGATTTTGTCAGAATAAACGTTTGGATAAAATAATTGACTATACAAACGGTAAACAAGTAATTTAAATAGTGATTGTTTATCATACTAACAATTCGCATAAAAATTGTTTATTAAATTGTTTATTTTTAATTGCGATTTATTTTTTTCACTATTTGTTTCATAAAATGAAGCAAGTTGCGGTTAAACTGATATTTTAGTTTGTGAACAGTTTAAAACGTGTATTTTATGAAAATTTTTATGTGTTTAATTTGTGGTTGGATGTACGATGAATCAGTTGGCTTACCTGAGGATAATATTGCTGCGGGTACGCTATGGGCCGATGTACCGCCTAATTGGACTTGTCCAGAATGTGATGCGCGTAAAGAAGATTTTGAAATGGTTGAAATTTAACAACGTGTGCATAAAATAGGTATTTTAAGTATGACTACATTGCAAAATTTAAAAATAATGATTATTGATGATTCCAGCACAATTAGACGCAGTGCAGAAATGTTTTTATCACAAGCAGGCCATACCGTTTTGTTGGCTGAGGACGGCTTTGCCGCACTGGCATTAATTAATGATCATCACCCTGATATCGTTTTTTGCGATGTGCTTATGCCACGTTTAGATGGTTATCAAACCTGTGCATTAATTAAACGTAGTCCTAAATTTAAGCACACACCTGTTATTATGCTATCGTCTAAAGATGGTTTGTTTGATAGAGCCCGTGGTGTTTTAGTGGGTTCAGATCATTATTTAACCAAACCTTTTAGTAAAGATGATTTATTGACTACGGTACAACATTTTTCTCAATTACTAGCGAACTCAAGTAATCGTTAGTTTATCATTTGTATATTAAAAAATATTTATTTATTCTTATATTTTAATATTAAATAACTATATTAAATAACTATATTAAATAACTATACTAAGTAATATATAATTTATATATAATTTATATAAAACTTTTATTAATTTTATAATTAATGTATTTAACATATTAATCATAATAACTATATTAACTACTGTTTTTAATATATTTATATTTATGTTTATGTTTATATAGTATAAAACAGTATAGAACAGTATAGAATTAGCCTCATAGGTGTTGCTATGTCTACTATAAAGACTATTTTAGTTGTTGATGACTCTGCAGTTGAGCGTCTATATTTATCTGAACTCTTGCACAGTCAAGGTTATACAGTATTAGAAGCCAGTAATGGTGATGATGCTTATGAAATAGCGAAAAAATATCTTCCAGATTTGGTTTTAATGGATGTTGTAATGCCAGGAACAAATGGCTTTCAAGCTACTCGCCAATTTTCCAGAGATGCTGACTTAACCAACATTCCAATTATCATGTCCACTAGCAAGGAAAATGAAACAGACAAAGTATGGGCAGCACGACAAGGTGCTAAAGGGTATTTAATTAAGCCTATTCAAAAACGGCAGCTATTTGATTTAATTATAGAACTATTAAAATAATATTTAAAATAATTTTTTAAATAATATCTAATATATTATAGAGACAAGTATAAAAATATATAAATATATAAATTATATATATATTTTGATTGCAATAAATTATCTTATGTTTAATACTACCCTTACCCCTTCAGTTAGCATTTTTAGTACTGTTGATGAATATAATGGTTCACATATTCATTTGCCTGAACGGACTATACAGTCGGCGTCTGAAATACAGTTAAATCAATCTTTACTATTTTTACACATGGGTGGTTATGATTTATTTGTTTCATTATCAGAGATTAATGCGTTATTATCTCCCACACCTATGACTACTTTGCCTTTGGCCAAGCCTTGGATTATTGGATTAACTGTAGCACGTTCTGAAGTCATTACTGTATTTGATATAGCGTATTGTCTTGACCGTTTATTAACACATCGCATATTATCACAATGGGAATTAATTACAGTTCCCAAGAATAAAGCAAGTCATATTATCAATAAACAAGATATAAAATATGTTCTACTTGCCAACACGGTTGCTTCGCAGTTAGCTTTTTTTACCGAGAAAGTGTCTAGTACAGTTATTCCTAACATTATTGGTTATAAACAACTGAAACAAAGTACTATATTACCAGAGTCTAATTTTATCAAATATATTTGGCAAAATTCTGAACATAACTATGCTATTGAGATATCATTAAACAATTTATTACAATCACAGGCTTTTAATCAACTCACTTATTAAATATTAATTTAAATAAATTCAATATATAAAAATATAAATCATATATAAAAGTATAAAAAATATAAGGATATAAAAAATATAAAGATATAAAAAATTTAATAATATAAATATATTTTTAATATATATATTTTTATTCAGCTACTAATATCAGCATTACTATTAATGTTAGTATTAATTTTAGTATTATTAGTTAAATATTTTAATTTAATAAATTAATAAATTAATAAATTAATAAATTAATAAATTAATAGGTTTATTAATTAGCAATACCCATTTTTATAGTGTTAAATTATTAATAAATATTATGCAAAATGAATTATATACACCTATCAATGAGTTAATACCAGAGCAAATTAACTACAGTAAGCTAGATAGACAGTTTAGTCTAAATAATGATGAATTTGAAAGTATGTTTAATAACACACCTGAACAATATTATTTTCGTCTACCGTTTATAGGGCATCAGCCCGTTAATAAACAAATAAAGTACTTAAGTATTTTATTAAGTTCAACATTATTATTATTAGTTTTATTAACCGCCTTAGATTCATTTAAATTTGGTAATAATACGATTAAAACCCAAGCATTAGGCAATATTGCTATGCACTCGCAACGTTTAGCTAAAGCCAGCTTTGGAGCAATTCGTGCTGATACGCTATCGTTACAACAATTTAAAAGTAGCTATGAACAGGTTAATACAGGGCTAAAACTTTTATCAAAAGGCGGTTCTTTAAATACCGAGTTTAATCCGCGTGTAAATATCACTAATGTATTAGACCCATTAACAGGTGATGCAAAAACGGCACTATTATCGGCTGCTAAAACATGGGAGTCAAGCCGTGTAGCCGCAGAATTAGTATTAAAAGGCGAGGTAACTGCCTTAGTAAATAACAATCAATTTAATGAGCTAGACAGTTTAGTGATTGAGTTACAACTCGCGTTACAAAAATTAACTGCGTCAAAGACTGCCTTAGACAACAGTAATACTGCTGACTTGACCAAAATAAATCAACTTCGCACACTCATTGAACGCATAGCCAATAACGCAAAAAACATAGCTATTAATAAGCAAGAGGGTTTAGATATTCATTATCTTACGGATAATATTGCCAAAGACAAGCTTTTATTTCAAAAAATAAGCACTGAATTATTTACTAAGACCGACACAGGACACGCTAATTCGGCTGTATTTAAGCAGACTTTACTGCAAGTCGCAATGGGCTTTAATCGCTTACAACAAGCGATTGATAATGCTGCGTCTAATTTAATAAGTAATACGCCTGATGCAATTACCCCTTATTTTTTTTCTAAAGAAAGTGAACGTATTAAAACTGATTTAGAACAAGTTCAAGTCACTTTAAATGAAGAGCTAAAGCTGCATAATTTATTATTCTGGGCAATTTTAGCTACTGCACTCATTGCTATTGCAATTGGTAGCTTAATGGTATTGGTTTCCATCATAGACCGTGAAAAAACTGCTAAAGTCAATTTGAAAGAAAATCAATATCGTGCTTTGTTAGCTGAACAAGCCAAAGAACAAGCACATATTGAAAAAAGCCGTGTTAATGAGATTAATCAAAAAAATCAACAATCTATTTTACGTTTAATGAATGAATTGCAAGAAATTGGTCAAGGAAATTTAACAGTACAAGCCACAGTATCTGAAGACATTACTGGGGCGATTGCTGATTCAATTAACCTAACTGTAGAAGATTTACGTAATTTGGTTGAACGCATCAATATTACGACTGAAGGCGTGGCTACAGCAACCAATAAAACCCGTCAAACGACTACGATGTTGCTAGAGTTAAACCAACAACAAAGCCAACATATTCAAAAAACAGGTGACCGTGTGCTAAATATGGCACACAATATTACTGAAGTATGTAACCGTGCCGACGGTTCGTCAACTGTGGCACAAAAAGCACTGTCTGCATCATACACAGGGCAGCAAGCCGTTCAAGCCAGTTTACAGGGAATGAATGGTATTCGTGACCAAATTCAAGAAACCGCTAAACGTATCAAACGGCTGGGTGAATCATCACAGCAAATTAGTGAAATTGTTGCTTTAATTGGCGATATTACTGAACAAACCAATGTATTGGCGTTAAATGCTTCTATTCAAGCTGCATCAGCGGGCGAAGCTGGGCGTGGGTTTACTGTTGTAGCAGAAGAAGTTCAACGTTTAGCCGAGCGTTCAGGCGAAGCGACTAAACAAATTTCAGCATTGGTACGGACAATTCAAACAGATACACAAGATGCAGTATCAGCTATGGAAAAATCAACCCAAGGCGTTGTTGAAGGTGCTAAATTAGCCGATGCAGCGGGTATTGCTATTACTGATATTTCTAAAGTCTCGCAAGAGCTGGCTAATATTATGCTAGAAATTTCGCATACTACTCGTGGACAGGCTAATCAAGCACAAATTGTATCTGCAGCTATCAAACATATTTTAACGCTAACAGAGCGAACCACACTAGGAACACAAGACACCTCGCAATCAACTGATGAATTATCTACGTTAGCACGGGCTTTAAAAACGTCAGTCGCACGGTTCAAAGTGACCGCGTAAAATCAACTGTTCAAATATGCGCAACATAGTATGCCAAATAATGCTTAGGGAGTTTTTGTGAATTACGTCGCCATTGATTTATCATCTTTATCTTGGGTGTTGCCCGAATTAGACCGTACATTTACTACGGTACGCCATCATTTATTAAATGCACATGATGCTAGCCTTCAATCTTCCGCCGATATTATTACACACTTAACCGCTGCCAAACACAGCATACATGATGCAGCGGGTGCTTTACAGATTATTGATGCTCAAGGATTAGTCCATTATGTCATGTGTATTGAACATGCTATTGATAAGCATATAGATAAAGAAATATTAGAGCAATCTAGTTATATTACGCTAGATGAGGCGTGTTATGCTTTGATAGCGTATTTAAATGAATTACAAATACAACAATTACCTTTACAACCCACGTGTTTATTTGGATATTATGAATCAATACGCCTACTATTAATGACAACGGGTATAACGGTTGCACCCACTATACACCCAGTAGATTTATATTTTCCAAACCTTGGAATACGTTTGAAGCGTAATCATCAAAAAAATGACACTGTGGGTAGTCAGCGACCTATTAATTATGCAAAGCTACGAACAGTCTATGAAAAATTGATGTTGCAAGTATTAACCGATAAAGCGAGTCAGAAAGAATTTGACAATTTATCTTTATTAATGTTATTACTGGCTAACCATAGCACACATACTTATGAACATTCATTTTGGAAGTCTTGTGAAGTTGTTTTTTTAATATTTTTACGTACACCAGCAGCTAATCGTACATTACTTAAACGTTGGATAGCCCGTTTAAATATGCACCTACACAGTCTGATGATGAATGCGAGTCATGTTTCAGAACGCTTATTCCGTGAGGCATTGTATTTTATTGCTGTTGATATAGAATCTATCAACAATGGTGTATATCAATCCGATACCTCTACTTTGAGTAATTATGCCCATTTACTTTATAAAGATATTGTAGAGGCTTATTCACTGTCGCAATCAACAGTTTTAGACATTCATAGTAAACGTTATGGTGTTGCACCGCCGATTAATACTACTGAATTAATTAATCTTTTAAGCGCACTTAAAAAAACATGGGACGAATCATTTCCTGCATCGGTTGAATCTGAAGGCATTCAAATTTCGCTAACAACATTACACCGTCGCTTTAATATAGCCATACAGTATACGATTGATTTACGTGATAAATTGAATCAATACCGATTAACGAGCTTGGCTTATGTGGCTGACAGTATTATTCAAACGTCAAATACATTCAAGGATACTCAACAACCGCTAAGTAAAGCATTTGGTTTAGAAGGTGCACAGGCTATTTTATGGCTAGAAGATGTATTGAAAAAAACTGGGCAAACACAGGCAGCTTTGAATAAAAAATCTCAAGAATTATCGCAACGTGTTTTATTTAGTATTAATCCAGAAGAGTCAGTTTCTGTTGCAACCGTTAATGATACGGTCAGTGAGCAACTATTAATCTCTGGTGTCGTGCGTGAAATATTGGTTAATTTATCATCTATTGAGAAAAATTTAGAATCTATATTTAAAGTGGCTTTAAACACAGGTGTATTTAACAATATTGCCCCCATAATGCAATCGTTAGCACAAGTGGACAGCACACTAGGTTTATTAACTTTACCCGCAATTGAGCAAGCCTTTAAAGCGATATATGCCCGTTTAAGTTTATTGGTTTCACAAAATCAAAAGCCTACCCAAGATGAAATTTTGGCATTTGCTTTACGATTTAGTCAAATGACTAATTTATTAGATGTATTTATACGTAGTTCTATTCGTGCGCAACAAACATTTATTTTTGACCACCAAACTGAACAAATTGTAGAGTTAAAAAATCCTTCATACAATAACATCCATGAAGAAATAGTAAAAAATAGACAAATTATTGATAGTAATAGTAATATTGATATTGATAGTAATAACTTAAGTAATAATTTAAGTAATAATATAGATAATATAAATAATATAGATAATACAAATATTAATATATCCGTTGATAATAATATTAACACAGACAATATAAACAATATAGACAATATAAACAATATAGACAATATAGATATTAATATAGATAACCATATCAATAATTTAAGTACAATAAATATTAATCCAAATAATGAAACATTAATACCAGAAGAATTATACACCCCACCACACAGCAATACCCAATCATTAATACAGTCTAATTTTATAGAGCCTAATTTTAAAGAATATATAGACGATAATATTAGTAATATAGATAGTATATTAAAAGTAAAGCCTATTCAGTATAATCCTACTGATAAAATACCCATAAATGAAGGCGAGTTATACGCTATTTTTATCGAAGAAGCACACAATGCGTTAATTAATATTCGTAATACATTAAATAATTTAGAACAAACATCTGATAAAACATTGGGTATTAATAATATTCGGCGTGATATTCACACACTCACTGGAAGCGCACGTACAGTAGGTTTTAAAGCATTGGGTGATGCCGCTTATTTAATAGAAACAGTTATAGATGATTTTTTAACTCAACAAAATACACTTCATTCTATTAATGAAATTGCTTTGGTAAACGCTATACGACACGCACAAGAGTTATTAACTATTTGGTTAGAAGAATTAAACGCTTGCTTATTTGTATTCAATCAGCAAAATTCTAACCAAGATAGCGATATAGCACCTGTTTTATTATTTAATGTAACCAGTTCTTTAGAACAATTTTCTGCTTCATTGTCGCCTTATTTAAATGCAATTAAAACAGATGGTGTATGCGAACATCACTTTGATATTCAAGACGAAGAAAATTATTCTAGTAATTTTATTGAGGCTGCCCGTAAAGCAGTACTTCAGGCACGTGCTATTGAATGCGAAGCATTTACTTTAGACAATAAAATTGATCATTCGCGTGAATTTATTGAAGCTGCTCGTAAAGCGGTATTGCATGCCCGTACTATTGATCGTAAACCATTTGCTTTGAATGATGAATTGTTGTTATTACAACCTGTAAAAATATTAACATCAGACTCAATCAATAAAGACAATAATAAAGACAATCCAGATTCTATATTAATGGTTAATATCGGGCCATTACGCTTATCTAAACAATTATTTTTGCTATATATTCAAGAAACTGAACAGCATTTAAATGCCTTACGCGCTGAGTTAAATGCCTATGAACAAAAAATAAACCGAGAGCTAGTAAATATACTGACAGATATACAATTGCCTGTAGAATTTTCGTTGTTAGATGCTTATCGTTATGCCCATTCTATTAAAGGTAGTTCAGCCACAATAGGATTATTGGCTTTGAGAGACCTTGTAACACCGATTGAAGCCTTGTTGCATCATGCTTACCACAATCAATCGGCATTAATGCCGCAAGATGTGCATTGTTTATTAAGTGCAATTAGCGATATGACACAAGATTTAATATTGTTTAGTTGTGAAAAATATCCAAATATTCGTCAATCTACCTTAGATACTCTCCACCAGCTTTTACTAGATTTTACCCATGTGCCACGTATTATCCGTCATTTTTCACACAGTAATATTTTAAATACGTTTTCACCAAGCGACTTAATACCAAATAACGTAGTACTCAATAAATCAGATTTAAGCAGGCAATTTATACCCTTAAACAATACAGAATTATCTACTTTAGCCAGTAATAATATTAATATTATCAATGATAGTAATGATACTTGCCCTATTTTTGATATTGATGAAGAGCAACACCATATTGATAATATTGATGCAGATATTTGGCAAGATTTATTAGAAGAAACTGAAACACTGATGCCCAATGCACAAGCTGCTTTAAATGCGGCTGCCATTTATTCAGATGCTTTAAATGCTATACGCCGCGATTTGCATACGCTAAAAGGGTGTTTTCGTATGGCGGGGGCAATGTATTTAGGGGCAATGGTGCATGCTTTAGAGTCAAAATTAGACCATCACGTTCAAGCTGAACCACCTTTTTTAAGTCAAGAGATTCATGCCGAATTAATAGACCATTATGACGCTATTACCTTACATTTTGAACGCTTAAAACAGCCGATAGTCATGGCGAAAAATTCTAAATTTACGCACGATTTAAGTCCAATACTGCCCAAGACACCATTTAATAAATTAGCTACTACATCGTTATCAGCCAACACGGTTCAAACAGATACTAAATTGTCTACTTTGCGTATGCATACAGAGACTTTGGATAATTTAGTCAATCAAGCCACTGAAATATCTAGTGCCAAAGGGCGTTTAGATCAACATGTGCTACATTTACGTGGGTCATTGCTTGATTTAACAGATAATGTTGAACGCTTGCGTAAACAATTGCGTGAATTAGAAATTCAAGGCGATAGCCAAATGGCTGCACGGGTTGATTTAACCTTAATTAATGCGTCTAAATTTGACCCTTTAGAGTTTGATCGTTTTACACGGTTTCAAGAACTTACTCGAATGCTCACGGAATCATTAAACGATTTATTAGCAGTACGTGATGCGGTTAGTAAAACTTTAATGGAAGTAGAACGTGATTTAGCACAACAAACTAAATCAACTAAAGAGATGACTCGATCACTCATGCACAGCCGTTTAATTGCATTTGATACCATTGCAGACCGATTGTATCGCGTTGTTCGCCAAAGTGCCAAAGAATTAGCAAAGCAAGTAAAGCTTGATTTAGTGGGCGGCACTCTAATGTTA
Organism: Pseudomonadota bacterium; assembly: GCA_041170585.1. Taxonomy (GTDB): domain Bacteria; phylum Pseudomonadota; class Gammaproteobacteria; order Burkholderiales; family Burkholderiaceae_C; genus JBDLSY01. Next base: position 14,785 of record JBEDNN010000071.1, read on the forward strand.
GACCGTTTTATACTGGAACAAATTAGCGGTAGCTTAGAACATTTGATTCGTAATAGTGTCGCACACGGCATTGAATTACCAGAAGATAGGCTAAAAATTCAAAAACCGATTCAAGGCACAATTACAGTCAAAATTATTCAACAAGGCAACGAATTAGAAATTACTTTAGAAGATGATGGGGCGGGTCTGAATTTAACAAAAATCCATCAATTAGCCATTGAAAAAGGTTTAATTAGCCCGAATGTTACGCCTATAGCGGCTCAATTAGCCGATTTGATTTTTATGCCAGGTTTCACTACGGTAAAAAATATAACTGAGCTGTCAGGTAGAGGCATTGGTATGGACGTAGTCCGTAGTGATATTGTTGGTTTAGGCGGGCGTATTGCACTGCATACAACAGTCCAAAAAGGAACTAAATTTACTTTACGCGTTCCACTGACTTTGGCTATCAGTCAAGTATTAATGGTAGCAGCACATCAGGTACTGTATGCTGTGCCTAGTGCACTTATTCAAAAAGTTATTTCATTAAAATTTGCTGAACTCACTCAAGCCTATCAGCAAGGTTTTTTACAAGTAGACAATGTTAATTATTCGTTTGCTCATTTAACGCAATTAATGGGTGAAAAAATGAATACTTTGCCGCAATCAACGGCATTAGTACTGTTATTGTCTAACGGAAATGCGACTGCTGCGGTACATATTGATAGTATACAAAGCAATGTTGAAGCAGTTGTTAAACCTTTAAGCCCGCTTATGCGTCGTACACCTGGTTTAATCAGTGCTACTTTATTAAGTGATGGAAAACTGTGTTTAATAGTAGACCCTATACAATTACTACAATCTTATATTCACACTGCCTTAATAAATAACCCACCTATCCAGAAATCAGATAATAAATTGGCTTTTTCATCGAATGACTTAACTACGATAACTCAGCCTTTAATACAAGATACCAATATGCAAAGTACCGACACCATAATTTCTGTTGAAACAAAAAAATCTTTGACACGTTTAGTGATGGTGGTTGATGATTCATTGACGGTACGCAAAGTAACTCAAAAACTATTATTACGTGAAGGCTGGGAAGTTTTATTGGCTAAAGATGGCATTGATGCTTTGGAACAATTACAAACAGTGCAACCTACTTTAATGATTGTAGATATTGAAATGCCTCGTATGGACGGTTTTGATTTAACACGAAATATACGTGCCGAGACACGCTTAATGCACATTCCAATTATTATGATTACATCACGTATTGCAGATAAACACCGCGAATATGCTACGGGTTTAGGCGTTAATGTTTATATGGGTAAACCGTATCATGACGAAGTTTTATTGGCTGCGATAGCCAAATTAATAGTTTAGCTAAGCTATTAAACAAAAAATATTCAAATGGACTCGCTGCATTTCCGATATTCATATTAATTTTCAAGTGAATGGTGACGCAGTTTGACGGCTTGATGAGCAACGTGAATGGCGAGTTTGTGCAGTCTATCTAGATTCAGTTGTTGGTGTCGTTGGTATTAATAAAAGCAGCGAGGATGATTGTAGGTACGTTTGTATTTATGTTTAGTGGTTTAGCGACTGCGGGTTTATTGTCAGATAATTCTGGGGTGGGTAGTGCGGTTATTTCTGAATTGTAGGTATCGGTGATACAAGGCGGGTTTGGTAATGTTCAAATAGCACTGATACAAAAAATTAATAATTAAAAATTAATTAGTAAAATCAATAAGACAATATACCAACATAAATACTATAAAAATTAAAATTTAACATTACCCCTGATTTAGACAATACCCGTGCATACGGTCCTGAGCATTATTATGCGTCGTGTGATGCAGGCAAAGTACTGCCTGGTAATTACAAAATTAGTTTAGCTAACTATTCAAGGGCACAAGGTAAACAAGCCACCGTACAAGTTTCATCAGCAGCAGATGGAGTATTGGGTACAAAAACTGTAACCATGGGAGCAGAAACTGGAACAATTCCCAGTATTGATGTATTTAATGTATTAGTCGGTATTAACAAAGGCCAGTACTCTATTACACTTAATCAATAATAATTATGGATTAACTAATTGATTAGTGCCTAATAATTCAATAATAAATTAAAATATTGATTTTACTGTAAATGATTTATTAGTCGTTAATCGTTAATATTATGAATAATCGTTAATCATTAATTATTAATCAATGGTCATTAATGATTAATTATTATTAATAGTGTTAATTAATTAGTTAATTCAATAGAATAACAAGGAACATAAGATGTCTGAACTTTCTCAAGGTAAAATTGTCCAATGTATTGGTGCAGTCGTTGATATTCAGTTTCCACGTGATGCAATGCCAAATATATATGATGCACTGATTTTGGCAGATGCTGGCACTAGTTTAGCTGAAGTAGGCTTAACATTTGAAGTTCAACAGCAATTAGGTGACGGCGTTGTTCGTACTATTGCAATGGGTTCATCAGATGGTTTGCGTCGTGGTATGTTAGTCAATGGCACAGGCAAAGGCATTCAAGTGCCTGTTGGTGATGCCGTATTAGGCCGTATTATGGACGTGTTAGGCCGTCCTATTGACGAACAAGGACCGATTAATGCCGATGAAGTCCGCGAAATTCATCGCCCTGCACCAAAGTTTGACGAACTATCGCCTTCTGTTGATTTATTAGAAACAGGGATTAAAGTCATCGATTTAATTTGTCCGTTTGCTAAAGGCGGTAAAGTTGGCTTGTTTGGTGGTGCAGGTGTCGGTAAAACGGTTAATATGTTAGAGTTAATTAATAACATTGCCAAAGAACACAGTGGTCTATCCGTGTTTGCAGGTGTGGGTGAGCGTACCCGTGAAGGCAATGACTTCTATCACGAAATGACTGATGCTGGAGTCATTAATGCCAAGGACTTAAATAAATCTAAAGTAGCGATGGTCTTTGGACAAATGAACGAACCACCGGGCAATCGTTTGCGTGTTGCTTTATCAGGTTTAACGATGGCAGAACGTTTCCGTGATGAAGGTAGAGATATTTTATTTTTTGTAGACAATATTTATCGCTATACTTTAGCAGGCACTGAAGTTTCTGCATTGTTAGGCCGTATGCCATCAGCTGTAGGTTATCAACCTACTTTGGCAGAAGAGATGGGCGTGTTACAAGAGCGTATCACTTCAACTAAAACGGGTTCTATTACTTCAATTCAAGCTGTGTACGTCCCTGCTGATGACTTAACTGATCCATCGCCTGCGACGACCTTCCAACATTTAGATGCAACAGTTGTTTTAAGCCGTGACATTGCCTCTTTAGGTATTTATCCTGCGGTAGACCCTTTAGATTCAACCAGTCGGCAAATTGACCCGTTAGTCATTGGTGAAGAGCATTATAAAACTACCCGTGCAGTGCAAGCAGTGTTGCAACGTTATAAAGAATTACGTGATATTATCGCCATTTTAGGTATGGACGAATTATCACCAGAAGACAAACAAGCTGTATTCCGTGCTCGTAAAATACAACGTTTTTTAAGCCAGCCGTTCCACGTTGCAGAAGTGTTTACGGGTGCACCAGGTAAATATGTGTCTTTAAAAGAAACTATTCGTGGTTTTAATATGATTGTTAATGGAGAATGTGACCATTTACCAGAGCAAGCTTTTTATATGGTAGGTGGTATTGATGAAGCTTTTGAAAAAGCGAAAACAATGAAACAATCATAAAATAAAAAGTAAAATAGTATAAGTTGCTAGTTTACCGTCAAAAGTACAATAGCAATTTATATTTATATTGCTTTAGTTATGTTGCTTTAAGTTTCAAAAAAGGGTGTCATGAAAACTTTACAAGTAGATATTGTCAGTGCAGAAGCCAGTATTTTTAGTGGACTTGCTACGTTTGTAACTTTACCAGCTGAACAAGGTGAACTGGGTGTATTTCCTAAACATACTCCATTAATTACCCGTATTAAACCTGGAACAGTCCGCGTACAAAAAGCAGATGGTTCAGGTGATGAATTTGTATTTGTTGCAGGGGGTATTTTAGAGATTCAGCCCGATGCAGTTACTGTATTGGCAGATACAGCGATTCGTGGTAAAGATTTAGATGAAGCACGTGCCAATCAAGCCATTCAAGCAGCACGTGATCTTAAGGCAAAATCAACCGATAAAGTAGAAATTGCCTTAGTTGAAGCTGAGTTATCAATGTTATCAGCACAGTTAGCTGCCATTCGTAAAATACGAAACCGTGCTTAACTCACTTTAATAAATAGGTAATGTGTATAAGCTATATTTAAAGCCCACTATTATTTTAGTGGGCTTTTTACATTAAATACCCTAAATTTTATATCTTAAATATGTTTAATTTTTTACCTTTATTTTTATTTTTATTTTTTATAAAAGGTTATTGATGATTCGCTTGTCTGAACTCAAAATTCCTTTAGCTAAAAATGCCATTGATGCTCTAAACGAGTCGGCACTAACACCTTATATTTGTCAGGCTTTAGGCATTAAGCCAGATGAATTAATGAGTTACTGTACTTATAAACGTAGTTATGATGCACGTCGCAGTGTAATGGCATTAACCTATATTATTGACTGCACTGTTGCGAATGAAGTTGCAGTATTACAACTACACCGTGACAATCCTCATATTAAACGTGCTCCCGATATGCGTTACTATCCTGTAGCACACGCTACGGAAATATTGTTGCCTAAGCAACGTCCGATTGTAGTAGGCTTTGGCCCGTGCGGTATTTTTGCAGCCTTGATTTTGGCACAAATGGGATTTAAGCCCATCGTATTAGAACGTGGAAAATCCGTACGTGAACGTACTCAAGATACTTGGGCTTTATGGCGTAAAGGTATTTTGAATCCTGAAAGCAATGCACAATTTGGTGAAGGCGGAGCAGGTACTTTTTCTGATGGCAAACTGTATAGCCAAATTAAAGACCCGCAGTTTTTAGGACGCAAAGTCATTGATGAGTTTATTAAAGCAGGTGCACCTGCCGAAATTGCGGTACTCGCACATCCCCATATCGGTACATTTCGTTTGGTTGGTGTAGTGGAAAAAATGCGTCAAACCATCATTGCTTTAGGCGGTGAAGTACGGTTTGAACAACAAGTAACTGATGTTTTAATTGAAAAAAATGCTGCTGGTAAGTTACACATACAAGGTGTCCAATTGGCTGATGGCAATACGATTGAATCTCAATATGTAATTATGGCTTTAGGTCATAGCGCACGGGATACTTTTTCAATGTTACATCAACGTGGTATTTATATGGAGGCCAAGCCATTTTCAGTTGGCTTTAGAATTGAGCATCCACAAGGTATGATTGATGCGGCGCGTTGGGGTACTCATGCGGGTCATTCTTTGTTAGGGGCTGCTGATTATAAGCTGGTACACCATGCAAAAAATAAGCGTGCCGTTTATAGTTTTTGTATGTGTCCGGGTGGCACTGTTGTTGCTGCAACCAGCGAACCAAATCGCGTAGTCACCAATGGAATGAGCCAATATTCGCGTAACGAGCGTAATGCCAATGCAGGTATTGTGGTTAATATTGACCCGACAGATTTTTTAGAGGACGCGACATTAAACCCATTGGCTGGTGTTGTGTTGCAAAGGCAGTTAGAAACGCACGCTTATACCTTGGGTTCACCTAGCGGGGCTTATTTTGCACCTGCTCAATTAGTCGGTGATTTTCTAGCCAATCAGCCTTCAACTCAATTAGGTAAAATTATTCCTAGCTATAAACCTGGGGTTCATTTAACTAATTTATCGAGTTTACTGCCTGATTTTGCAATTATTGCTATGCGTGAGGCATTGCCTGCTTTTGGTAAAAAAATAAAAGGTTTTGACCGTTATGATGCAATTTTAACGGGTGTTGAAACCCGTACTTCTAGCCCAATGCGTGTCACCCGTGCTGAAAACTTTCAAAGTGTAAATGTTAAAGGGTTATATCCTGCGGGCGAAGGTGCAGGCTATGCAGGAGGAATTTTAAGTGCAGGGGTTGATGGCATTAAGGTGGCTCAAGCTGTTGCATTGACGATTAAAAATGATAAGTAAATTATTAAATACAGTTATTAAATACAGTTATTAAGTATAGTTATTAAGTATAGTTATTAAGTATAGTTATTAAGTATAGTTATTAAGTATAGTTATTAAGTAAATATATAAAATAAAAATAAAAAATTAAACTTTATCTACATAACACCACTGCCCTTCGGCTAAATCACTGGGTAATGTATATTTACCGACAGACAACCGATGCAAAGCCTCACATCGGTTACTGGCGGCGGCAATCATACGTTTTACTTGGTGATAGCGACCTTCAGTAATCGCCATAGTTAAGCTAAATGCACCTGTTTGTTCAATATTATTAGCATATACAGGCTCTGGAGTATCACCCATTGCATCATTTAAAACAACACCCGTTTGTAATTTTTTTAAAAATTCGGCAGTAATTTCGTGTTTAGTTTGTATACGATAATATTTATTCAGCTGCTTTTTTGGGCTAGTATACTGATGAATAAACTGCCCATCATCAGACAATAGTAATAAACCTGTAGTATCTTGGTCTAAACGTCCGACACACTGCACACCATCACGTGAGCCAGAATCACCCCGTTGGCGTAAATATTTAGGCAGTAAAGTATATATACTAATATGTTCTTTAGGTTTTTGTGAGCATTCATAACCCGCAGGTTTATTGAGTAAAATATATGCTTTTGGACGATATATATATGCTTCACCACGTACCGTAAACGGTGTACCTTGTAAGGGTTCAAATGCATCATCAATATATTCTATCGCTTCACCATTCCAAGTAATCGCTTGATCTGCAATTAATATTTCACAATCACGGCGTGTGCCAAACCCTTGACTTTGTAGTAATTTAACGATGGTATGAAGTTTTGCCATAAAAACAATTAATGTATGCTATTTTAAAAGTTAAAAACCCTAAACGAGTTAGGGTAAAAGTTTGTTTAGATTTATACTTAATATATTTATATATATTTATATTTTTATATAATATAAACAGTATAAATATTTATATTAAGTATAAATTATAAATTATAAAATAAATAATATAAAATAAATAATATAAAATAAATACTACAGATATTATAAACGCCAGAGATATTATTTACTTACCTAATACGCTTCGCATAATGTTACCTAAATCTAAATTAGAACTATCGGGTATTTGTCCATCAGGCGTTAATTTATCAACTAAATTAGGTAATAACTCACTTAAATGCCCTGCCGCTTCACTGGGGTTTAAACCAGCACTGCCCGCTAATTTTCCTAAAATATCTGCACCTGTACCCCCGCCTAAACTGCCTAAAATTTGTGTGAGTTGATCAGTATCAATGGGTAAATTAGCACCTGTTCCTTGCCATGAAGCCGCTTGATTACCCATTCCATTTTGAGCCATAGTACTCAATAAACCGCCTAAGCCGCTGGCTAAACCACCACTTTGAGATGACCCCATAACACTGCTTAATACATTGCCAATCATACCTGTAGTCCCACCGCTATTGGCTTGATTATTATTTAACATCATACTTAATACGCCCTGAATTAAAGCAGCTTTAGGATCGTTTGAGCTGCCACCCATTACACTACTTAAAACATTGCCTAACATGCCGTCTAATAAACCCATGGTGTACTCCTAGTAAATTAAATCAATAAAAATAAAAAATAAAAAATAAAAAACGAAAAATGATATAAACAGTGAAACAATATAAATAATAAAATATTGAAGCAATGATATTAATAATTACGGCTTTATGTACATTAGCTTTATGTACATTATTATGTACATTAGTTACACACACTATTTTGGTATTTATTTATCAAACCGCTACAATACCGCAAAATGTTGTCATTAGGTGATTAGATTGTGTCTTTATAAACAATTTTAAAAAAAATATTATTATGCACTTATGAGTTATATTAAAACCCTTTACCAAACCGATAGCCCGTTTTATGCGGTGCTGGGTAATCCTATTACACATAGCCAGTCGCCTAAAATTCAACAATTATTTGCCCAGTCTGTTGGAATTAAATGTCGCTATGAACGAATCCGAGTGCCATTAAATAATTTTACTGGCACATTAAACAGTTTAATAGCACAAGGTTTACAAGGCTGTAATATAACAGTGCCTTTCAAATTAACTGCATTTACTACCATTAATCAGCATACTGAACGTGCACAGTTGGCACAAGCCGTTAATTGTTTAGTACGTCAAGCCGATCATTCTTGGCTAGCAGATAATACTGATGGTGCTGGATTAGTCGCCGATTTAAAACGCTTACGCGGAACTCACGATGCTGACGGCTTAAATGGCACACGTATTTTGATATTGGGAGCAGGCGGTGCTACACAAGGGTCTATCGCCCCTTTGTTGGCGGCAGGTGCAATTATTCATATTGCTAACCGTACAGTCAGTCAAGCACACGTCATTGCTGATTTATTTAATAAAGCAGTCACGGCACATTCTTTAGAAGAAACTTTGCCCGCTTGTGATATTGTAATTAATGCAACATCAGCTAGTTTATACGGTAAAATCATTAAGCCTAATACAGGTGCTTTAAGAACGCACGGCCTTAAAACACTGGCTTACGATATGATGTATGCTACTAAACCCACGCCTTTTATGCAGTGGTGTTCGTTTCAAGGGGCTGATGTAGCTGACGGTTTGGGTATGCTTATTGAGCAAGCAGCTGAAAGTTTTTATTTATGGCATGACGTGAGACCTGATACTCAACAGATTCATCAAAATAACTTAATATTTAGGATTTAATAATTTATTAATTTAATATTACAGAATAAAAATTACATTGTCTACTTCAATATTACCAAATTTAGTACCGTCAAATTCAACAGCAACATCAACGGCTAATCAACCTCAAGTAGTAAATAAATACCATTGGTTATTTAGTTGGTTATTTAAAGTGTTGTTATATTCAATGATGGGTATTATTTTGATACAATGCTGGTTTTTTTTACACATTGTGTGGTGGAAATGGTTTTCTGTGAACAACACTGCATTTATGAATGCAGATTTAGTTGTATTGCAGATTAAAAATCCTGATGCACACATTAACTATATATGGGTAGACTATGCCGATATAAATAAATCTATTAAGCAAGCCGTGATTAGCTCTGAAGATGCTGAATTTGAAGACCATGAAGGCGTAGATTGGGCAGCCATTGAATTGGCACGCGAAACCAACTCCAAACGTGGAAAAATAGTATCTGGCGGCAGTACAATTACTATGCAGTTGGCCAAAAATTTATTTTTAAGCGGCAGCCGTAGCTATTTACGTAAAGCACAAGAGTTAGTGATTACTTATATGTTGGAATTGGTATTAAGTAAACAACGTATTTTGGAAATGTACTTAAACATTGCCGAATTTGGTATAGGCATCTATGGTGTTGAAGCAGGTGCAAAGCATCATTTTGGTATACAAGCCAAACAGCTATCTGCTGAACAAGCAGCACGAATGGCAGCGATGTTACCGCGTCCTAAATTTTATGATAAACACCGTAATAGTACCTATTTAAAAAAACGTACGCGTATTATTATGAAAAGAATGCAGGGTGTTCAAATACCTTAAAATTAAAGCAGTATACTAGAATGTTTTTAATATCTAATTTTTATAGATTTTTATAAAATCTTTACACAGTGTGTGTTTAATAATGTTTAATGTTTAATGTTTAATGTTTATTTTTTATTTTTTAATTTACAAAAGTTTACTCATATAAAACAATAAAATATTTTATAGTATACTTAATTATCAAATAACTAATTAATTAATTAATTAGTTAGGTTAATATGATTATGTTAATGACATAAGCTAAGTAAAGTATTGCATGTCATTGATACTATACTGCTTTAATACACAATAGGAGTTTATATGAAACATAATATTTTAAATTCACTCTTTCAAAGTAGTATTAAAATTAGCTTAATACTGACTTCGTTTATGCTTGTTAATACAACAGCTTATGCAGATAAAGCCTTGGCTCAAAGTAAAAACTGTTTGTCTTGTCATAATGTACAAAGAAAGTTGATTGGTCCTTCCATTAAGTCTATTGCTGAAAAATATTCTAATGCAGATACAAATCAAATACTTGCTTTGACTAAAAAAGTCCGTGAAGGCGGTGTGGGTGTATGGGGTTCTATCCCAATGTCATCAAACCCACAAGTAACCGTCACTGAATCAGAGTTATTGGTTAAGTGGTTTTTAGCAGGTGGCAATTAAGCTAGAAAAAAATTAACTGTTTTATATAAAGTAAGGAATATACAATGAAATTAATCTCTTTTAAATACTTAATTAGTATGACTTTGACTGTTACTAGTATGTCAATTTATGCACAAGTTAAACCCTCAAGTTTTACAAAACCAGAGCAAGCCATTGAATACCGTAAAAGTGTATTTACCGTACAAGCGCGGGCTTTTAGCCAAATTCGGGCGATGGTCAAGGGTGATGTACCTTTTAATGCGACTGACATTAAAACGAATGCAAATATTATTCATACATTGTCTGCTTTACCGTGGACTGCATTTAGCGTAGGTACTGATAGCTCAAAAACACAGCCTGATATTTGGACTGATGCGACTGGTTTCAAAGATGCTGCAGCTAAATATATGCTTGCCACCACAGCTTTAGACTTAGCTGCTAAAACGGGTGACGTGGGTCAAATTAAAACAGCAGTAGGCACATTAGGTGCAACGTGTAAACAATGCCATGATACTTATAAAAAATAAAGGTATAAGTTTAAAGCTATAAAAATAAATATATAAATATATAAATATGTATATAAATATATAAACTTTTTTATACAGTCTCATTCATATAATAATTTATTGCGTAAAGCCGCAGGATTTAAATGGCGATAGTTAATTGCCCGTAATAATAAAGGTGCAGAAATAGGTGTCGCTACACACCACATAGATTCTTGCTCATTAGCTTGGTTGTTGTTACAAGCATTGATAGCACAATTATGCGGTGTTGCACCAGCTAGGTCTGTCAAAATCAAACAAGGTGTAGGTTTAGATATCATAGAATCAATATAATACTGGTTAAATAATAAAGATTTAATCGCTTGTTCAGTGACATCACGGACTTCGCCAGCAGGAACGTCAATAGCATAAATTTGTTTTAAAAGTTTATCTTGTAGAGTATATATATGTTGTATGAGTGCTAAATAAGCGCTGGCCAGCGGTGCGTGAGCCACTATTATAATAGTGGTGTGTACTGTTTGCGTGTTACTTGAAATCATATAATTTTGTACCATAGTAATAGTATTAGAATATTGAGATATTAAGATATTAAGATATTGAAATATTGAGATATTGAAATTTAGTATAAATAGATGTTTTTAAATAGGTATTTTTATTATGCGTATAATCGTTGTTACAGGTATATCAGGGTCTGGTAAAAGTGTGGCGTTAAAAGTATTAGAAGATGCCGAGTATTTCTGTATTGATAATCTACCCAGTGAGTTATTAATGGCGGCAGCACAAAATGCACACAGCCACGGCGTTGAATATTTAGCCGTTGCAATTGATGTGCGTAGCCTTGCTAGTCAGCCTTTACAGTTAAATCAAGCTTTTCATGTAGCAATAGCGAACTTGCGTACTTGGCAATCAGATGTAAGGTTATTGTTTTTGAGTGCTAATAATGCCACCTTAATTGCACGTTATAGCGAGACCCGTCGCAGTCACCCTTTGTCTAAGTTGAAGTTTACATTAAATAAACTTACACCTGCCATTTCTGAAGTACAAAATCATTACAGTTTAGAAGAATGTATTGATCTTGAGCGACAGTATTTATTAGGCGTGTATGAATCAAGCCATGTGATTGATACCAGTGGTTTAGTCACCGCTGCATTGCGTCATAGTGTGCGACAATTTGCACAAGCAACAGGTTCTGGGATTACTTTAACCTTTGAATCTTTTGGTTTTAAATATGCACTGCCACAAGATGCTGATTTAGTATTTGATGCGCGGTGTTTACCAAACCCTCATTATGAACCGCAATTAAAAGCATTAACGGGTTTAGATACTCCCGTGATTCATTATTTAGAAAATTTAACGGTTGTTAATGAATTTATTAATGATATTACGCAGTTTATTAAAACGTGGTTGCCACGCTATCAACAAGATGGTAGGCATTACTTAACTGTTGCAGTCGGGTGTACAGGTGGGCAGCACCGTTCAGTGTATGTTGCTGAAAAGCTGGCACATTATTTTAGTAAAACAACACGGGTGATTACTAGACACCGTCAGCAGGCAGCTACATTATGAATGAATTTATTAAAGTTGTTAAATCTATAAATTTATAAAACTAATAAAGCTATAAAGTTAATAAAATTAAATCCTAAATAAACATTTATTTAAATATATTCAATGTCAAACTCCACTATCAACATTCCTTTATTTCCTTTAAATACAGTATTATTTCCACAAGGTTTAATGCCGTTACGTGTCTTTGAAATACATTATTTAGACATGGTGCGTGATTGTTTGCGTAATAATACGCCTTTTGGAGTCGTTAATATTGTTCGTGGTGATGATATTAATGATCAAGATAAGCATGTAGACGACAATACTAAAGCGATTAAACATACTAAAAATACCAAAAGTAATAAAATCATTAATAATACTAATTATACTAATAATAGTAATAATAGTAATAATAGTAATAATAGTAATATTATTAAAGGTATTAAAGATATTAAAGATACTAAAAAAACAACTGAACCAATAGAACCTTTATTTGGAACACTGGCGACTATTGTTGATTTTGATATGCTTGAACCCACTATTTTATTAATTGCAGCTAAAGGCGGTGAGCGTTTCAAAGTACTGCACACCCATACACAATTAGATGGTTTATTGCGAGCTGATGTGATAGTTTTACCTTCACCCATTGCCAATACGCTAGATGACCCTGACCAAGCCTGTGTATTGTTATTAAAACGAATTATTGAAGAGTTAGAAGTACAACACAAAGATGCTGCCGAAGCAGGGCAACGCACGTTTTGTTTCCCGATAGAAAAACCTTATCAGTTTAATGATACGGCGTGGATTGCACATCGGTTTGCTGAAATTATGCCTATTTCGCTTAAGCATAAGCAATTAATTTTAAGTTTGCCTGATGCCCAAGCCCGTTTAAATTGGGTGGTAGAGTTTTTAAAGACCAAAGAAGTGGTTTAATATGGCTTTAAATAATCAACTTAATTCTGATTCTGATTCAGATTCTGATTCTACTTCTAATTTAGATTTAAATTTAAACTTAGATATAAAATTTACTATAAAACCTACTATAAATATAAAACCTGTTTTTTCTAATGACGATTTATTAGCGTACTTACGGCGTATTCTGACGGCTAAAGTCTATGATGTTGCCATTAAAACGCCTTTAGAAACAGCGTATCAATTAACACAGCGTATTCATAATACCGTGTTAATCAAACGTGAAGATTTACAGCCTGTACGTAGTTTTAAATTGCGTGGTGCTTATAATAAAATGGCACAACTATCACCCCAACAATTAGCTTGCGGTGTCATTGCTGCCAGTGCTGGCAACCACGCTCAAGGTGTTGCACTGGGTGCACAAAAACGTGGCTGTAAAGCGATTATTGTGATGCCAATCACTACGCCTATTGTTAAAATAAATGCAGTCAAAGCGCGCGGTGCTGAAGTAATACTAGCGGGTAATAGTTATAACGATGCATACGTACATGCTTTAAAACTTCAACAAGAGCAAGGGTATACCTTTGTTCATCCATTTGATGATCCTGATGTTATTGCGGGACAAGGCACAATTGCTAAAGAAATCTTAGATACCTATACTGCCCCCATTGATGCAATTTTTGTTGCTATTGGTGGCGGTGGTTTAATTGCTGGTGTGGCTGCTTATATTAAGGCGGTACGTCCTGAAATTAAAGTGATTGGCGTACAAACGGTAGATAGCAATGCTATGGTACAAAGTATTGCGGCAGGCTATCCCGTCACTTTGTCTGATGTAGGTTTATTTTCAGATGGTACAGCCGTAAAACAAGTCGGCAAGGAAACATTTCGTTTGTGTCAGTCCTTGGTTGATGATTATGTTGTGGTGGATACCGATGCGGTATGTGCTGCAATTAAAGATACCTACTTAGAAACTCGGAGTATCGTTGAACCCAGTGGTGCATTGGCTTTGGCAGGTTTAAAAGTCTATGTAGAGCAACATCAATTAATAGGCAAAACTTTAGTGACTATTGCTTGTGGTGCTAATATGAATTTTGACCGTTTAAGATTTGTCGCTGAACGCGCTGATGTGGGTGAGCATCAAGAAGCTGTCTTTGCTGTTACATTGCCCGAGCAGCGGGGGGCATTTAAGCGTTTTTGTGAAACAATTGGTCAGATGGGTCGCCGTAATATCACTGAATTTAATTACCGTATGGGCGATGCTGCTATTAACGCTCATGTATTTGTTGGTTTAAGTATTAATGGCGTAAATGACGCGAAAACCGTTGGAGATTCTTTTGTTGCAGCTGGGTTTGCTGCTTTAGATTTAACGCAAGATGAATTGGCCAAATCACATTTACGACATTTAGTCGGTGGCCGCTGTGCCAGTGCGATTAATGAGCAATTGTACCGGTTTGAGTTCCCAGAACGTCCTGGGGCTTTAATGAATTTTTTAAATTTATTACCAAAAGATTTGAATATCAGTTTGTTTCATTACCGTAACCACGGTGCAGATTACAGTAAAATTTTAATCGGCATTCAGGTTGCGTTAGAACAAATGGCTGCTTTTGAGGCATTTTTAAACTCACTAGATTATCCTTATTGGAACGAAACAAATAATCCAGCAGTCAGTTTATTTTTACGATAATACGAATACAAATATAAATAATCAATTAACTAATTTTTCAGGCACATTAATTATTTTTCACCTATTAATCTGCGTAAATTCTGTTTACATCACTTTTATTATGACTATACATTCTACTCAAATAGCCCATTTATTGGCTCAAGCGATGCCATATATACACGCTTTAAAAGGCAAAACTTTGGTCATTAAATATGGTGGCAATGCTATGACTGATGTTACATTACAAACTGCTTTTGCAAAAGATGTAGTCACTCTAAAATCACTAGGAATTAACCCAATTGTGGTGCATGGTGGTGGGCCGCACATTGAATCGGTGCTACAAAAAATAAATAAAAAAAGTGAATTTATTCAAGGTATGCGGGTTACTGATGATGAAACTATGACCGTCGTCAAATGGGTATTGGCAGGTGAAGTTCAGCAAGATTTAGTCGGATTAATTAATTTTGTAGGCGGTAAAGCCGTTGGTTTAACAGGGCGTGATGGTGGTATGATTCGTGCTAAAAAATTAAAGCTGGCGGATAAAAATGACCCTAACATTTTATATGACGTGGGCAATGTTGGTGATATTGATAAAATTAACCTTGACTTACTTCACTGTTTAAATAGTACTGATTTTATTCCTGTCATCTCCCCGATTGGCTTTGGTGAACATAATGAAAGCTACAATATTAATGCTGATGTAGTCGCTGGCGAACTCGCTAAAGCATTAAAAGCGGATAAACTATTATTACTCACGAATATATCAGGCGTATTAGATACACAAAAAATACTATTAACACACTTAAACCAAGCCCGTATTCAGGCTTTGCTGCTTGATGGTACGATTTCAGGCGGAATGATTCCAAAAATTAACAGTGCGTTAGATGCCGCTCGTACAGGTGTAGGGGCAGTTCATATTATTGATGGCCGTGTTGAACATGTTTTATTATTGGCGTTGCTAACTGACTCTGCTGTTGGTACAACGATTCAAGCCTAAAAGCACGGAGACATTAATACTTTATATTGCGGTATATTTAGCCGTTGATTGATCTATTTAAGGCTTACGCAAAGTAGCTAAATTATTAGCTTTGCGTAAGTATTATATCTACAATAACATTTATATATTATATATATTATTTAGGTATTGCTACTTAAAAATAGTTTTTGTATTTTTTATCTAAAATAAGCCTTATTTTTGCTAAGAAATTATTATAAATATACGACTTAACCATATTAAAGTAGCAATGCCATTATTTATATATATTATTTATTTATAGTGGCACTTTCTTTAGCATTTCTTTACCAATTAGATTTTTAGAAATTTCACGTAAAGCCGTAATTGCCGATTTATCCTTAGTTTCTAATTTAGGTGCATGCCCCTGTGCAAGCTGACGGGCACGATAAGCCGCAACCAAAGTCAAATCAAAACGATTCGGAATATTGTGTAAACATTCTTCTACAGTAATACGAGAAAGATATGACATATTAAATCCTTTAAAAAGTGAAGTCTATATTTTACCCTAAGGCTTTTGTATAAACAACAATGTATCGTTTATAGCGTATTTATGCGTTTACTTTAGGGTTGGCAATACCTAAACTGTGCAATAACACTGTATGACGTGACGACTGAACATTTAAGCGTTGACGGGCAGCGTGTACAATTGCTTGCATCGCATTTAATGAAGCCTCAAACACATCGTTAATGATTAAATAATCAAATTCATGGACGTGAGCCAACTCGCTACTTGCATTTAATAAACGCCTAGCAATCACATCTTCGCTGTCTTGACCACGCAAAGTTAAACGCTGTTTTAATACCTCAATACTAGGTGGTACAATAAAAATACCGATAGCATGTGGAAAATACTTGCGTATTTGTTGTGCCCCTTGCCAGTCAATTTCTAATAACACATCTTTACCAGCCTGTATTTGTGTTGCCAACCACGTATTAGACGTGCCATAAAAATTACCGTGGACTTCAGCGTATTCTAAAAATTCGCCTTGGCAACGTAAAGCCTCAAACCGTGTTTCATTAACAAAGTGATAATGCACACCGTGTATTTCACCGGGTCTAGGGATACGAGTTGTAAAAGAAACAGATACATTTAAGGCGGGTTCACACTTTAACAACGCGTTTACTAGACTTGATTTACCTGCCCCGCTGGGTGCAGCCACAATAAATAAACAGCCAGAAGGTGCTTGGTGTAACGATTGATTCAACATAATTACAATTTTTTGGTAATGTTAAAATTTAATTTTTACAGTATTTATGTTGGTATATTAGCCCAATGATTTTACTGATTACTTCTTAAGTATTAAATTGCTTGCATCAGTGCTACTTTAACATTAGTCCGTCTTTAGTTAGCATAGTGATTATTCCTTAACGATTTATACACGTTAAAAAATACCGAGTCAATACCAACAAAAAAGCGTTAGAGAAAATTCCCTAACGCTTTTAATTTTAATAAATGATTACTTAAAATACTTTACAGTATTTATTAGCACTTATTTATTAGAATGTATGACGAACACCTACGCTAAAGGCATCAGTTTTAGTAGAGCCATTAGCAACACCAGCAGCTGTTTTGTATTTAGCTTCATTCATTTTTGCATAACGTGCATACGCTTCAGTACGCTTAGACAAATGGTAGCCTAAACCTAATACTGAATTAGTGCCTTTACTTGATGCTTTGCTGATATCACGTGTAGAACGCATATCTTTCATTTCATTTTGACCTACACTTGCCATTACATAAGCCGCACCAAACGGTACTTTAACACCGACAGTGGCATCTTTATTTTTCATGTTACCCGTGAAACCTGCACCTGTTTCTTTTTGCTCTGTGTAGCTGGCAATAACTTGAGCAACACCAAAGTTGTAACCTAAACCTAAACCACTGGTTTCAGTTTTCATGTTAGTGATTGAACCTGATTTACCTTCAACGCCGTGGTAACCTAAAGCAGCACTCATTTTACCGTGTGTGTAAGAAAGACTGGCACCCATTACATCATCTTTAGTTTCAGGAGAACCAGTCACTGAGTTTGTATCAGAACCTGCTAATACGCTGACTTTAACGCCAGAAAAT
>JBEDNN010000072.1:0-7314 GCA_041170585.1 Pseudomonadota bacterium
TGTCAATTAAATTTTTGCTATAGGTTTTTAAGCCCAACGCTTTAATATAAGCATCTTTGACATCTTCTTCAGATTTGGCGGTGTTTAGGGCAGCAAATAGCGACATAATTATTCGTGTGATTTAATAAAATGGGTATCAAATGTATTAAATGTATTAAATCACTAGTGTAGCCTATGGGTTTAAGCGATTACACCGTATTAAAAAATAGCCGACTACTTTAACATAAATAATTGATTTTATAAAGTTTAAACTTTCTGTAAGAATCAAACAAAATAATATAAGAGTAAATTTTTATTTTAATAATAATTTTGAGCCCATCATGAAAAAAATGTATCACCCAATTTCAATCGCTAATAAAATTTTAGAGCTGACTAAAGATAAAAATATTACTATTTCTAAGATGAAACTTTTAAAATTAGTTTACTTTTGCCATGGTTGGCATCTTGGAATTACAGGCAAACCGCTTTCTTCAGAACTTGCTGAAGCTTGGCAATATGGCCCAGTGTTTAGTAGTTTGTACACTGCATTAAGTCAATATAAAGGTGCTGATTCAATTATTTATCCAATTGTTAGCCGTGGCATTGCTGATAATGATGTTTTTAATGATTATCAAGTAGCATTAATTAATAAAGTAATTGATGAATACGGTCATTTAAATGCCTTTCAATTAAGTGATTTAAGCCATGAAGACAATGGGCCATGGCATAAAACAGTCACGACTAATATTGCACGGTTTAGTAAAATAAGTAATGATGATTTGGCTAAACACTTTAATGAAAAAATGAAACTGTCTAAATAATAATAGCCATGAATAATACAGAGGACAATGATTTAAACGCAATAAAAGCGATTAAAAGCACGTTGCCGATTAACGATGAAAGCAATCTATTGGATTCTTTTGAAGATAAAGGACTTAGTGGTGAACGCTCATTGTTGCACCTTGAATTTGAATTAAAAGTAAAAATTACAAATCAAGATTTAAACCATAAAAACATAGAGTTATATGTAAAAATAGGATTGGCAGTTTTTATTTTATGCATAATTATTTTTTTAGGTAATGTTCAAATAGCACTGATACAAGAAGTTTAATAATTAAGAAGTAACCAGTAAAATGAATAGGCTACTACACCAGTATAAATATTATAAAAGTTAAAATTTAACATTACCTAAAAACATATTTTGTAAGGCTTACAGTTTAAAGTCTGAATCAAGATTTTTAAAATCAAGATTTTCAAAATTTAAGAATTTTAAAGAGATTTTTTAAATCCTCTTTCCTCTTTTTATATTTTTATCCTTTAATTTTAAAAATCCTGATTTTAAGCATTATTTCATTACTTATAAAATATATTTGCTTTCAAACTTATTAAAAATATATTTGTACACCTAATTTAATGTTACGTCCAGACATAGGGGCTTTACCTAAAGCCGTTTGAGTTAATATTGAAGTGGGACTATAAGCCAGTTTATCGCCAATGTTTTCTAATTTAGCAAACCACAATACATTAGAACGACTCGCTTTCATACGATAAGTCACCGCAGCGTTCCATAAAGTATAGCCAGCAGTAACGTTTTGTTGTACGGGTACGCGATTTTGTTGTGCAGTACGGTCAAAACCGACACGGCTACTCCATGCCCCTTGCGTCCAAACCAAAGCCGCTCCTAGACGGGCTGGCGTAATGCGTGACAGATAATTCCCAGTATTTAAATTTTTAGCGTGGACTACATCACTGCGTAACTCTAAGTCTAAAGCTGAAGTCTTTGCTGTGGTGTTTGCCCCCAATAAACGCACTGTGCCGCTCATTTCTAAGCCTGTAAAACGGGCTTTAACTGGACGGTACGAAAATTCTGGCAATACTTCTGCAAGGCAACCTGATTGAACTGAATGGCCATCACCACAGTCAGAAACGCCAGCAAAATCACCACCATTACCGTCACTGTCACGATTGATGCCAGTGGATTCTAAAGCGATATAGTTATTAAACCGATTCGTAAACGCATTAAAATTAAACCGATTAGCCCCTTTTTTCCATTGCAAACCTGCCTCTAAGTTAATGGACTTTTCTATACCAAATAAAGGGTTGCCGACCTCGTAAGCCCCTGTTGCTGCATGCGGACCATTCGCATACAGTTCATAATCTTTAGGTGCGCGTTGGTTCCAAGATATATTTGATGTCGCTTGCCATGCAGGCGTTAAATTAACAAGTGTACCAATAGCATAGTTTTTAGGTGTGAACTTACGTTCACCTACAAAAAAACGCGGTATATCGCTGTTGCCAAGTGAGTTAATTGACGCCGATTCTAAACGTCCGCCAAAACTGATACGCCCCCATGGTAAACCTAACTCTTCGTAGGCAAATAAAGCCGTATGGCGTGTTTTACTGTGTGGGGCAAATGCTTCTGCACCATCAGCTGAAAACTGAGTGTGCTCTGCTTGTAAACCAATAACACCCTCTAATAAGCCAAATTTATTATGGCGCGACTCTAGCCTAAAATGGCTACCTTTATTTTTAAAAGTAGTCGCTGGTACACCTGCATCAAGTTCAGTATGGGCATAATCTGATGCACTAAATTGCCCTTTAATAGATTGAAAGACACCCGTTAAACCTTTAATTTCACCTTCTATAGTATGCTGTTTTGAACGCATATTAATAGTTACTTCATCTTCAGCAACTGTGCCATAAATATTACGATAGGTACTGGTTGAAGCACCTAAATAGCCTTTATCAAAAAATACAGTGCCACCCAATGCCCCACCTTTTATATCACTGGCTGAATTACAGATACGTTTAGCATGGGTAGTCATATTTGCTTGAGTACAAGGCAATACGACAGGCACAGTCAAATCCTTAGTTGAACGGTTAAATACATCGGCATGCACAGCGTATTTGTCGTTGCCACTTTCAATAGAAAACGCAGCATTTTTTTCTTTATTAGCACTGCCCATTTGTAAGTCAGCTTTGCCAGTTATTCCGCCTTGTGCATCAAATAAAGCTACACGTGGAATACGGTTATCTATTAAATTAACTACTCCCCCCATTGCGTTGCCACCATAAAGTAAAGCAGCAGGGCCGCGTAATATATCTACACGTTCAATACTTGATGGGTCAATGGCTACGGCATGGTCATAGCTTAAGCCAGACGCATCAATAGTAGCCCCGCCATTGTTTAAAATTTTAATACGGTCACCATCTAGTCCGCGAATCATTGGGCGACTGGCATTAGGGCCAAAATAAGAACTACTTACACCTAAAGCAGTATTTAAACTTTCGCCAAGGGTTGTTTGTGTACGTAGCTTTAATTGAGTACCTGAATATTGAGTTGTAGGCGTAATTAAATCATTTGCGTTGAGTAAATTGCCTGTAACCACTACCTCTGGCAAAGTTATTTCTGTAATGGTTTGAGCGAAAGTAGAGCCACTACTGGATACATATAATATTAAAGCGATGGCTGAAGAAGAACGTAAAAACATAAATAATCTCTCTAAAAAATTTAAAATGCAATCAACTTATCTTTATCAAAAATAATTGATAAAAACAGTTAAGCGGCTTAAGTCGTTTTATTTAGAGAAAAAGGGTGGGTCTTTATTACGCAGAGTAACGAGTTGCGTAGACAGTGTTGCCAAAAAATATGAAAAAACAGCCGTAAATATGCCATTTTCGTAGCAGTTATAGGTGTTTTTATGGGGCGTAACGACTGAATCAACCGCAGAAAAAGTACTACACAGTTCACAGGAATATTGGCTGGAATGGTCTTTGTTGTTATGATATTGGCTGCTTAAATGTTGAGTATCGGCATAAACATAATGCTTTAAAGCGTGCAACAGCCCACTGTATTGCCCAAGCGGTAACAATATAGATAAAAAAATGCTCCAACAAAAATTATTGATGCGACACGTGTGTAATGTGTTATTTGAGGACATACATTTAATAGACTGCTTGCCAAACTTTTATTGCATCAACCGTTGCACACACATCATGTACACGTACAACACTCGCTCCACGTTGCACTGCTAGTAATGCCAGTGCAATACTAGCAGGCATTCGCATATCAACTGCCTTGTTTGTAATCGTGCCTAACATTGATTTTCTAGAGCCGCCAATTAAAACAGGGGCTATTTGCTTTAATTGTGGTAAGTGGCGAATACAGTCTAAATTATCCTCTAAATGTTTATCAAAGCCAATACCAGGGTCAATAATTATACGTGATGCCTCAATGCCTGCTTGTAATAAGGCTTCATAACGCATGGATAAACGTGTGACTAAACCAATACCTGTACGCTTTTGTGCTTGGCTTTCTAATGAAAAACCGTCCATAATAATAAGCCGACAATCACTATTTCTGACTATATCTATTGCTGAACCACTGTCATCTTCGCCCTGCAAAGCGTTTACATCATTAATCATATTGACACCTGCCGCTAAAACAGCTTTCATTACGCTGGGTTTATAGGTATCTACACTGATATAAATTGAATGGGCTATTAAACCGTTAATGATGGGTAAAATTCGTTGTAATTCCTCTGTTGCACTAACGGGGCTATATCCTGGTCTGGTTGATTCGCCGCCTATATCTAAAATGTGTGCTCCTTGTGCAATTAAACCTAAACCACGGTTAATCGTATCTGTTATAGACGCAAAATATTTACCTTCTGAAAAGGAATCAGGTGTTACATTTAAAATGCCTTGTATGCAAGGCGTAGGTAAATTAGCCAGCATTATTTTTCCTTATTTTTACTCTTACAATGACTTTTTAATTGCTTATTTAAATAATATGACATATATCATAACTCATACTACCGAATTATCCGTCAATATAGACCATGTTGCTACGGTAAGACAGGCCAGAAAAACCTATGAACCCGACCCTATTTGGGCAGCAGTAGAAGCACATTTAGGTGGTGCAGATGGCATTACCGTACATTTACGTGAAGACCGCCGTCATATTCAAGACCGCGATGTTGAGCGGCTGCGTGAACTGGTGCAAGTTAAACTTAATTTTGAGATGGCTGCAACAGATGAGATGGTAACCATTGCTTGCCGTATTCGCCCTGAAATGGCAATGCTTGTTCCAGAGGGTAGACATGAAGTCACTACAGAAGGCGGCTTAAACATTATGGCAGAAGAGCCTCGTTTAGCTTTACAAATTGCACGTTTAAAAAATGCAGGTATCGCAACCAGTGTTTTTATTGATGCGAATCCTCAACAAATTGCCGCTGCCGCCCGAATCGGTGCACAAACCTGCGAAATTCATACAGGCGTTTATGCTCATGCTTTTCACCACTATGGGCGTGATGCAAGTAGTCCAATGGTTGCCCATGAACTTAATTTAATCGCTGTCGCAGGGCAGCAAGTATTAGATTTAGGTATGCGGTTTAATGCAGGTCATGCCTTAAACTACACCAATGTTAAACCCATTGCTCGGTTAAAAGGAATTAGCGAATTACATATCGGGCATGCGATTATTTCACGGGCCTTGTTTGTGGGTATTCGTACCGCAGTACGTGAAATGAAGGGGCTTTTAGTATAAAGCTAATATTGAAAAAAATTAATCTCTCAAAACTATGAAAAAGAACGAAACCCAATTCACCCATCAAGCCATTTACATGGATCCGTTTACGGATTACGGTTTTAAAAAACTGTTTGGCGAAGAAGACAGCAAAGTCTACTTAATTGATTTTTTAAACAGCGTTTTGACAGGGTTTTTGCCTGAAATTAGCGAACTCACTTATAGTAAAAACGAGCATTTAGGCAACAAAGCGATTGACCGCAATGCCGTATTTGATTTGTATTGCAAAAGCCCGAAAGGTGAGCGGTTTATTATTGAACTGCAAAAAGTCAAGCAAGATTATTTTACGCAACGCAGCTTGTTTTACAGCACGTTTGCGATTCAAGAACAAGCGAAAAAAGGCAACTGGGATTTTAATTTAGCCCCTGTGTATTGCATCGGGATTTTGAATTTTACGTTAAATGACACACCTAATCACCCGCTGAACACGCCTAAAAAATACATCACTAAAGCAAAAATATTAGACATTGAAACACACGCTACCGTGATTGAAGAACTCAACTTTGCGTTTATTGAATGCTCAAAATTTGATAAATCCTTACATAAAAACAGTTCTAAACAAGACAAATGGTTGTACGTTTTATCGCATTTAGCCAAGTTACACGACATGCCAGCGGTATTAAGTGAACCTTTGTTTGAAGATTTTTTCCGAAAAGCCAATGTATTAAAACTGCCATTAAAACAACAATCTTTGTACAACGCCAGTTTGAGTTATGCAAGAGATTTGCATAATATTGAGGCACAAAATTATGCTAAAGGCAAAGAAGAAGGTAAAGCAGAAGGCATTGCCGAGGGTAAAGCAGAAGGCAAAGCAGAGGGCATTGCCGAGGGTGAGGCACGCGGTAAAAAAGCGGCTGCCCTTCAAATTGCACAGGCTTTGAAAAAACAAGGGCTTGAACCAGCGGTAATTATGAATATAACGGGTTTAACGGCTGATGATATTAATCAGATTTAAATTCGTTTTATTAACAATCAACCCGTGCTTCAAAATAATTATAAAGTGTTGTATGAGTATGATTTAAAAAAATATTAAGTATCTTGGGCAACAGCATGATATGGTCTAATTTTAAAATCAGTTCTTCAGTACGGCGAATATCATCAATATTACTGTTAAATTTAAGTTGAACTAAATGTTGATTAAAAAACGCTTGCAAAGGCAAACCAATTTTTGAATTGGTACTGGTGAAGCGGTGGCGGTGTTGCTTCCAAATGATTTGAAAATAATCATTTAGTTGCCGCATATTTAAAATGGTAGCGTATTTTGCCAGTTGCTTATCGTTATCGTCGTGATGCGTGTGTATATAAGTTAATAACGCCAGTAACAATATCAGTTGATGCGGGGCTAATTGCCCTCGTGCTTTATCGCGTTTTAGCCCGTTTACAAAGCAATGATAACAAGAAGTGTTAAAGCATTGGCATTGATGTAAAGGTGTGATGGTGAGCATAGATTTTTAACTCACTATAAATTAGAAGGTATTTTTAATTATTATTCTATTTATAGTTATAAAGTTAGTGTTTTTTTATTAGTCAAATTATTCTCACATTATTCTTTTATTTTTAACAACTTTGTTAAAAGTAAAAGAATAGTTGTTTTCATAGCCTATTTTTTATAAAAGAAAGCTAAAATAGTTAGCTATGAAAACAACAGCCAACAGCCAACAGCCAACAGCCAACAGCCAACAGCCAACAGCCAACAGCCAACAGCCAACAGCCAACAGCCAACAGCCAACAGCCAACAGCCAACAGCC
>JBEDNN010000073.1:0-4245 GCA_041170585.1 Pseudomonadota bacterium
AATAAATAATATAATAAATAATATAATAAATAATATATTCAATAAATAATATTCTACTCAATTTACTCATTAATAAATAATAATTAATTTATCTTTAAGTTCTATTTGTACCACTACCAAAAATAGTTATTGTGTTTTTTATCTTACGTAAGCTTTATTTTGCTAAGAAAATTTTAGAAATATATACTTTAACCATATTAAAGTAGCAATGACCATATTAAAGTAGCAATGCCATAATTTTTAACGGCTATTAAACTTAGCGAGGGCTTTACGTATTTCTAAAACCTGCTGGTTCATCTCTTCATCTGTCATAATACGCATATCTGTCGCTTGTGTTAGTGTAAGGTGTACCGTGGATTCAAAATCAGCTTTAATGTGTTCCGAATCAACTAAATTGGTATCAGAAAAATCAGCCAACCATCTAACAGCTAAACCAGTAGCGTCGTCAGCATAGATACCGCCTGAATTAGACGCACTGCTAACCAGCAAAGGCAATGCTTGCGATAAACTAGGCTGACTAATAATTTTAAGCAACTGATCATCGCTTAAACTACCCCATACACCATCAGAGCAAAGCAATATGATATCATTTTCTAATAGTTTAAATGGTCCAGTGTGTTCAACACTAGGGGGTATCTCCGCCCCTAAACAATTAATTAAACGGTTACGGTCTGGGTGATTAGGACCAGCATCACTGGCTTTAATTCGCTTAGTGTCAATTAGAAATTGTAACTTAGAGTGATCACGCGTACGTGCAATAGCTGAGCCTGCACGAATATGATAGGCACGCGAATCACCAGAATGTGCAATCCATATCTGCCCAGATTGAATTAAAGCACATACAATGGTTGTTCGTGGGTGTGTTGATAAATTTGCAATAGGTGTTTTTTTTAAAATATGTTTGTGTGCCGCAATAATAGAGGCCTCTAAAAATATAACAGGGTCATAAATGAGCGGTTTAGCAAAATACTGAAAACGTTGTGCTAAGGTTTCTAAAGCCCAAGCTGCTGCTTTTTCACCATTACCATGTCCGCCTAATCCATCGCATACGATTAATAACAAAGCATCTTTGGTATAAATATGCCCCATACGATCTTGATTATCATGACGTTTACCCTGAATCGTATTTTGTTGAATAGAAAATCGCATTAACCCTAAACCTTTTTAATTATTCACGTTGAACTACTTAATTTAGATACTATTTTATGATATTTTTTGTATACATTAGCTATTTGATGATGGTAATATCAAATACACTACTTTAAACCGTATTTTTGTATATTATTTATTAATAAAATGAGTTGTCATAAATAAAGTACAGCCAAAGTACAGCCATTTTTCTAAAGTAACGGTAAAATCATAGTATGTCCACTTCTACTGCTAATGTCCCTTTACCTAATGGTCTAGAAATTGCTGGTTACCGTATAGATTCCAAAATATCTAGCGGTGGATTTAGTATTGTATATTTAGCATACGATGAAGATGATAAACCAGTCGCCATTAAAGAGTATTTACCCAGTGCACTCGCAACTAGAACCACTGGAGAACTGACGCCTACTGTAAAGCCCGAACACATTGCGACTTATCGTGCAGGATTGCGGTGTTTTTTTGAAGAAGGGCGTGTGTTATCACGTATTTTTCACCCTAATATCGTTAAGGTAATTAATTTTTTTAGAGAAAATAACACTGTTTATATGGTTATGAACTATGTTACAGGGCTTTCATTACAAGAATTAATTTTAAAATTTCGCGATGAAGGTCAGCGTGAAGTACTTTCAGAATCATTTATTAGAGACACTTTCTATAGCGTCATAAATGGTTTACGTGAAGTACATTTAAATAAAGTATTACATTTAGACTTAAAGCCCGCTAACATTTATATGCGCCGCGACGGCTCACCTATTTTATTGGACTTTGGGGCAGCACGTAGTACATTGATTGAAGACAGTGCAAAATTATTCCCGATGTATACTCCTGGTTTTGCACCACTTGAGTTGTATAAAAAACAAACTTTAGGACCTTGGACTGATATATATTCGCTAGGTGCTTGCATTTTTGCTTGTATGACAGGTATACCGCCACAGGCAGCTGATAGCCGTGTTAAAGAAGATAAAATGGATGCAGCTTATAAAGCTTTGAGAGGTATCTATAGTGATGAATTAATTAGTATAGTTCGTTGGTGTATGAAAATGACACCCGAATTACGTCCACAATCAATGCATCAGTTACAAAAAACGCTTAAGCCATCGGAGGCAAGCATACCCCCTAAGCCTGAGCCCAAAAACCAGCTATGGTCTAAGTTGATGTTTTTTTTACGGGGCGGTAAGCGTGATAAAAGTATTAATGATATTTACGCTTTACATGAAGCCGCACATTCGGAACGTAAGCGGCGTAATAAGTTAAAACAAGTCAATCATGCACTATCGTCTGCTGCTAAAAAATCTTAAAATTTAACTGATCTATTGTTTATATTATCGCTTAATAGGACGTTTCCAGTTAGCAATACTGGTTTGTTTAACGCGTCCAACTGTTAATTGCTTGGCTGGGGCATTTTTAGTAACAGTCGTACCTGCGGCAATTGTTGCACCTAAACCCACTGTAACAGGAGCAACGAGTTGGACATCACTGCCTATGAATGCCCCATCTTCAATCACTGTTTGATGCTTGTTGGCACCGTCATAATTACAGGTAATCACGCCCGCACCAATATTGACTTGGCTACCTACAACGGCATCACCAATATAAGCTAAATGATTCGCTTTGCTATGTGCAGCTACTTGGGTATTTTTTAGCTCTACAAAGTTACCAATATGACAATCATTTGATAACACAGTGCCTGGTCGCAAACGTGCATAAGGACCAATACGGCTGCCTGAACCAATATAAGCACCACCTATATGAGTAAACGGTAAAATCTGAACATTTTGGTCAATAGTACAGTTTTTCAATACGCAATACGCACCAATGCTAGTACCGCTAGCGATAGTGACGGTACCTTCAAATATACAGCCTATGTCAATACTGACATCGCTATCACACTGTAAATCACCACGTACATCAATACGTGCAGGGTCAGCTAAACTAATCCCTTGAAGCATTAAATATTCGGCAACACTACGTTGATGAAGCCGTTCTAATGCAGCCAATTGTACGCGGCTATTGACACCTTCCGTAGTCCAAGCATTTTCAGCTTCTACACGGTGTACTATAATGTTTTCACGGTTAGCTAAAGCAACACAATCAGTTAAATAATATTCACCTTGGGTATTATTGGGTTGTAATTGAGCTAACCATTGCTTGGCTTTACCTGCGGGTAATAACATAACCCCTGTATTGATTTCGAGTAATTTATCGCGTTGTTCAGGTGTACAGTCTTTATGCTCAATAATACGTTCAACTGTACCATCAAGACGAATATCCATACGGCCATACCCTGTTGGGTCAGTAGGTTTAGCTGTTAAAACCACCATTGTATTGGTGTGATTATTAGGTTCATCTAAATTAGATACATTTAAGTAGGCTTTATTTAGTAAAGTATGTAAATCAGTCACTTGAATACAAGGCACATCACCGCACAATACTAAAGTAGCTAAAGCATCATTTAATAGCGGTAGTGCTTGCATTACAGCATGGCCTGTACCTTTTTGCTGGTCTTGTACAACAGTTAAAGTGCCTTCAGGTAAAGCAGATTTTACGATATCACTACCGTGACCTATGACTACAACTATTTTTTCTGGTGAGGGTTGTAACGAATGAGCAACGTTTAGTACACGTAAAAGCATAGGGACACCTGCTAAACAGTGTAGTACTTTTGGTAAACGGCTCATCATACGCTTGCCTTGACCCGCAGCTAAAATAACAACATTAAATTTTAAAGAGTGTTCCATGGTATCTATTTGTGTTGGTGATTATTAATAGTTTAGACTATCCAAACAATTAAACAATTGGTAATGTTTAAATAGCACTGATACAAGAAATTTAATAATTAAGAAGTAAAATGAATAGGCTACTGCACCAGTATAAATATTATAAAAGTTAAATTTTAATATTACCAAATTTTTAATATAAGTATATATTATTTTTATAATCAGATAATATACTTATATTAATTCAGCATTATAACTATTAATTAATTATAGGGCATTGCTACTTTAATATGGTTAAAGTATATATTTCTAAAATTTTCTTAGCAAAATAAAGCTTGCGTAAGATAAAAAACACAATAACTATTTTTAAGTAGCAATA
>JBEDNN010000074.1:0-31321 GCA_041170585.1 Pseudomonadota bacterium
ATTAATTAATTATAGGGCATTGCTACTTTAATATGGTTAAAGTATATATTTCTAAAATTTTCTTAGCAAAATAAAGCTTGCGTAAGATAAAAAACACAATAACTATTTTTAAGTAGCAATACCAATTATAGTTTTAATTGTGTTGGTATGTTTATTGATTATATTAAATACTTATAATAAATAGTATTACTGATTAATATTAATTTTTTAATCAGTTATTCACAGGTATCTCCTGTAAAAAATATGGCTATTTTTTGTTTGTTTGGCGTTGCACCAAATGATAGTACATACTGAAGACTATACCAAAATACTAAAACATTTGTGTTTAGATATAGCTTCTTAAAATTTTTGGCATTGCTACTTTAATATGGTTAAAGTATATATTTCTAAAATTTTCTTAGCAAAATAAAGCTTGCGTAAGATAAAAAACACAATAACTATTTTTAAGTAGCAATACCAAATTTTTTAATTATCTACAAATTTAATTATTTGAAAATATACTTTAAAGATAATATAAATGTAGTATATATTATATAGATTAATATATACTACATAAATAATTTACGCAATGGCTGCAGCACCACCAACAATTTCAGACAACTCTTTAGTAATTGCTGCTTGACGGGTTTTATTGTAGACTAACTGTAAATCACCAATAACTTTTTTTGCATTGTCAGAAGCAGACTTCATTGCCACCATTCTAGCCGATTGTTCACAAGCCATATTTTCAGCTACAGCTTGATAAATCAGTGCTTCAACATAGCGTTGCAACAAATCATCTATAACGGTTTTTTGGTCAGGTTCATACAAATAGTTCCAGTTATAAGCTGCTTGCTCTTTAGGTGTTTGCACCATATTATCGGCAGTTATAGGTACTAATTGCTCAATTTTTGGATGTTGCTTCATACTATTTACAAAATCAGAAGATGCAATATAAACGGCATCGACCTCGCCTACTATGAATGCATCTAAAACAACTTTAATAGGACCCAGCAAGGTATCTAAAACTGGACGATCACCCAGTTGTACTATACTAGAAACCACATCAATACCTAAACGATTCAAAAAACTTAAACCTTTAGTTCCGATAGCAATGGCTTTGATACCGATATTATCAGACTGCCAATCTTTTATTGTATTTAAAACAATGCGTTGTATATTAGTATTTAAACCACCACACAACCCTTTGTCAGTAGTTATTAAAATAATCGCTACATTTTTAATAACAGAACGAGTAAGCAAATAAGGGTGTGCATATTCAGGATTACTATGACACAAGTGCGCAGTAATGTTACGAATCTTATCAGCATAAGGACGCGCATTACGCATACGCTCTTGAGCACGACGCATTTTAGAGGCAGCCACCATCTCCATTGCTTTGGTGATTTTTCTAGTATTTTGTACTGACTTAATTTTTACACGAATTTCTTTAGAGCTTGCCACGATTGTATATCCTTGGTTTCAAATTTTTAATAAGAACCTGATTTTTTAAACTCTGCAGTAGCGGCATGCAAAGATTTTTCATCATCAGCTGAGATATTGCCTTTATTCATTACATCTGTTAATGCAGAGTGCTTTGACTTTAGATAAGACAACAGAGCTTTTTCAAAAACCAGCGCATGCTTAACTTCAACGTCATCCATATAGTTATTATTAACAGCGAATAAAGAAGCCGCCATTTCCCATACCTGCATTGGGGCGTACTGATTTTGCTTCATTAATTCAGTCACTAATTTACCACGCTCTAACTGTTTACGGGTGGCTTCGTCCAAATCAGAAGCAAATTGTGCAAATGCAGCTAATTCTCTATATTGTGCCAAAGCCAATCGAACACCAGCGCCAGTATCTTTACGCTTCATTATTTTTGTTTGAGCCGCACCGCCCACACGAGAGACTGAAATACCCGCGTTAATCGCTGGACGGATACCCGCGTTAAACAAGTCTGTTTCCAAAAATATTTGACCGTCAGTAATTGAAATTACATTGGTAGGAACAAACGCTGACACATCGCCTGCTTGAGTTTCAATAATTGGCAAAGCGGTTAAAGAACCTGTCTTTCCTTTTACTAAACCCTTGGTAAATTTCTCAACATAATCAGCATTCACACGCGCAGAACGCTCTAATAAACGACTATGTAAATAAAAGACATCACCTGGGTAAGCTTCACGGCCTGGTGGGCGGCGTAATAGTAATGAAATTTGACGGTAAGCAACCGCTTGCTTAGATAGATCATCATAAACAATTAGGGCATCTTCACCGCGATCGCGAAAATATTCACCCATTGTGCAGCCTGAATAAGGAGCAATAAATTGCATTGCAGCTGAATCAGATGCTGCTGCTGCAACCACTGTTGTATAAGCCATTGCACCAGACTCGGTAAGCTTACGAACTACACTGGCAATCGTTGATGCTTTTTGACCGACAGCAACGTAGATACAGGTCATATTTTGACCTTTTTGATTGATAATAGCATCAACAGCGACGGCAGTCTTGCCTGTTTGGCGATCACCGATAATTAATTCTCGCTGACCACGACCGACTGGCACCATTGCATCAACTGACTTTAATCCTGTTTGTACGGGCTGATCAACTGACTGACGCGCAATTACGCCAGGCGCCACTTTTTCAATTACATCGCGTTCAGTTGTATTAATAGCACCTTTGCCATCAATAGGCTCACCTAAGGCATTAACCACTCTACCTAATAAAGCGCGGCCCACTGGAACATCTAAAATTCGCCCTGTTGTTTTAACTACATCGCCTTCAGAAATACGCTTATAGTCTCCTAAAATAACCGCACCCACTGAATCACGCTCCAAATTTAGAGCTAAACCAAACACATTGTTTGGAAATTCTAACATTTCACCTTGCATTACATCAGATAGACCATACACACGGCAGATACCATCTGTTACTGATACAACGCTCCCTTGATTACGAACATCAAGACTGACGCTGACACCACTAATGCGACTTTTAATTAAATCACTAATTTCTGAAGGGTTGAGTTGCATAAATGCTCCAACAATAATATTAAATTCTGAATCAAGACTTACTACAGTGCGTCCAAAAACATAGTTTTTTATTTACACTGAATTAAGCCCATACGTTAAACCAAAACTATGACAATTTATCACACTAAATTAATCATATTAGATAAATGACTTAGGTTATAAATACCTATAATCAAACTACCAATGCTGCTTTCATAGCTTCTAACTGGGCTTTTACTGATGTATCTAGTACTTGATCACCCACACTCACACGAACACCACCAATTAAAGTAGTATCTACTATCACCACTGGTTTAAGACATGTACCGAATTTTTTTTGTAAACTAACTATCAGACTAGATAGCTGATCAACAGTTAAAGCGAAGGCGCTAGTAATAATAACTTCATTAGCACCCTCTGACTTATTTTTGAGCAGTGTAAACTGTTCATTAATTGTAGGCAATAAAAATAGACGCTTGTTTTGAACCAATACCGTTAAAAAATTAGATATTAATTTAGATGGAGATGCTTTATGTTGAGCGTTAAAAGCAAAAAGTAGCGAGTCAACTTGTTCTTTTTGACTTAAAAAAGGATTTTTAAACAGTGACTGTACTATTTGACTATCAACCACAGTATTAAGAGACAGCAGTTCAGCTTGAATTTTAATAACATCATTCGATTGAGTAGCAGAAAATAAAGCCTCTGCATAGGGACGGGCGATAGTTGAAAGTTCAGCCATAAAAGTTTACTCCAAATACCAATTACAGTTTAGTTTTAAGCGCAGTCAATAAATCAACATGAGTAGATGCATTGACTTCACGCTTTAAGATTTGCTCCGCACCTGATATTGCCAACGAAGCAACTTGTTCACGCAAGGATTGTTTAGCAAGAAACATTTGTTGCTCAACCTCAATCTTAGCAGTCTGTAACATTCTCGAACATTCTACTTCAGCAGCGGCTTTGGCTTCAGCAATAATATTTATTGCTTGTTTTTCGGCATCAACCACTAGGATTTTATTATCTAGTTTAGCTTGCGCTAACTCTACCTTTACTTGTTTTTCTACTTCAGCTAAATTAGCTTGGGCTAATTCCGCAGCTTTAAGGCCACTGGCTATTTTATCACGGCGCTCATCTAATGCAGTACATACAGGTGGCCAAACAAAGCGAGATACAAACCACGCTAAAGTAAAAAATACAAAGACTTGAACAATAAAGGTGGCGTTTAAATTCACAACCAGCTTCCTTCACAATAAATCATTTTCATAAATAAATTTTTATAATTGAAGCAAATAAATAAAAATAACACTGATTCAATTACACCGAAGACAAGCTCTGATTAATGTAGAGCTTGTTAATCATAATACTTTGCAGTATTACTTAACCTTTAAATGGATTTACAAATGCAAATGTCATTGAAACACCAACACCAATTAAAAACGCAGCTTCGATTAAACCTGCCAATAAAAGCAACTTTGTCTGTAAAGGCTCCATTATTTCTGGCTGACGAGCACAAGCATCTAAGTAACGACCACCAACATAAGCAATTCCAGAGCAGGCAGCAACAGCACCAAAAGTTACAATCACGCCACAAACTAAAGCAACAACAACAACATCAGTCATAATAAAACTCCATTTTAAAAGTGAAAAATACTACCAAAAATCAAAATAAATAACACCATTCAAACAATGTTAATGCTTTTCATGTGCCTGACCTAAATATACTAGAGCTAACATCATCATAATAAAAGCTTGAAGTGCAATTACTAAAATATGAAATATTGCCCAAACCGAACCCAGCAACCAGTGTGATAAAAATCCCCACCAAGTCCAAGTAGCCCCTAGTAGAGCAATTAACATGAAAATCAATTCACCTGCGTACATGTTTCCAAATAAACGCATTGCTAAGGAAATGCTTTTTGCAAGATAACCTAATACATTTTCAAAAAAATTGGCAGGTGCCAAAGCAGTTTTGGCAATTAAACTAGAGGCATGAAAAGGAGATGTAAATAATCCAGATACAAAATTTTTACCACCATGGGCTTTAATACCACACATAATACATATTAAAACTACGCCCAAAGAAACTCCAAAAGTACCATTCAGATCCGCTGTAGGAACTGGTTTAAAGTAATGTACATCAATTTTTAATGTATGTAGCAACGTTACCATCATATCTACAGGAAAAAAATCAATAGCATTCATAAATAATACCCAAACGAATATAGTCAGTGCTAAAGCAGCAATAAAACTGAAATCTTTAGCATTGCTAACGATAGACTTTGATTGTCCTGCAGCCATGTCAACCACAACTTCAAACAAAGCTTGGGTACGACTAGGTACACCAGCAACTGACTTGCGAGCGATTAACCACATCGTAAGCGCAGCTAAAACCGCACACATCACTGACATAATAATCGTATCATAGTTAAGAACACCCATATCAATTAAACCAACTTGATCACGATTAGACCAATTTTTTAAATGGTGTTTGATATACTCTGATGATGAACCTGCCATATATAGTCCCAAATGATTATTTTGAAAAATTGTACCATACACTGCATAGCGTTGGCGACAACACCATACTAATTAAACCTATAAAAAATCCTTGCCAAACCCAGTGAAAATCTTTTAGTATAAATAATGAACCCGCTAAACAAATACCGCTTAATATTGTTTTTAAAAATAAAGCTATGAATATTATATGTGAGCTAACATTACCTTGCAATATTTTATGTCGCCACCAAACACCTAAAATAAGACTGGGAATAAAAATAGATAAACCAGAGAACAAAATATTTACTGCCGATAAATAACTAAAAAACACAGCAGCAACCAAAGCTAAACTTATCAACAACAAGCACTGAAAAATTAACACTGACCGAACATCTTTACGCCATACAGACAAAGCAACTGTGTTGGGTGTATCTTGCATATTATTTTATAGTTGAATCAACACAAATTTAAATCTACATTTAATAATTTCTTAATAATTTCTTAATAATTTCTTAATAATTTCTTAAAATTTTTTTATCACAAAACTCAGTGATTATAGAGCAAAAATGTTAATTTTTGCCATTAAAAGACATCAATTAGCTATCAAAGATATAAAAAAACGCAACCTAGCCCAACCATCACCTATTGCAACGCCCTTAAATTCTTGATCAATGTGAGCTAATTGATAGGCTGCGTTGGCTATGTTATCAAGGCTTAATTTTGTTTGAGCACTATTTTTTATTAACATACGCAATACTTCTGATGTCTGCCAAATAATTAAGGGCAAAGCCTCTTTTTCAGATTCTAAACTATCCAATATTTTTAGCGCACGAATACCATCACCAACTTGTAAAGCTTGAGAAAACTGCTGCATATCATACCGCGCTACATCAAGTACCGCATCGCGTACTGTCGCTAAATCAATAATACCTGCTGGGCAGAGTAAAGATAGCTTTAATAGTTCTTGTTGTGCCGCCAGTAAATTACCTTCTGTTTGTAATGCAATCCACTGCGCTGCTTCTGATGACAACTGCAAGCCATTTAATAGCGCACGTTGAATTAACCAATTGGGCAATTGATCTAAAGAAATACTATTACCCTCAACAACAACCCCAGCAGCAGTTAAAGCATTAAACCAAGCCGATTTAAACTGCTCTCTTTCTAATTGCGGCAAAATAATTAAAGTAACCGTTGATTCTGGTAAATAATTGGCCAAAGAAATTAAAGCCTGTGCACCGATTTTACCGGGTTTTCCTGTAGGGATACGAATATCTAGTACCCGTAAATCACCGAATAAACTTAATGTACCGGCTGCTAAAGACAGATCACCCCAATCACTTTTAGCATCAAACTGTAATAGCGTACGTTCAGTATAGCCCACCGTTTTTGCAGCGAGTCGAATAGCATCTGCCGCCTCCATAACCAATAATGGTGCAGCACCATGTAATACGTATAAGGCTGACACCCCTTTTTTAAGGTGATGCGGTAGCTGTGTAGTGCTAAGTTGTATCGCCATTTTTATTAATTAATGTATTAATGACGCGGAACAGCAGCACTTAATCGCGTCAAAATGGCTTGATTTAGTTCATCTTGAATAGTCCGATATAAATCGGCTTCTTCAAGTTCTTTAGCCAGCATTAAATTATCGTTATAGGTAAAATCACGTTGTTTATTAAGCGTAATCGTGTCTAACCAAATATTATTTTGATCATCAAACAAACGTATAGTCACTGACTGTCGCAATTGGTACTCACGGACACGCCCAGCAGCATTGGTAGATAATACTACTTTTTCACGCCTCTCGTTACTCAATAATAATAAAGGTAAACTCAATGCTTCAGAATCAGCATTGAGTACTACGTGAATACCTTTTGCGATTAAACTGGTTTTTACAGTGTTTAATAATAAACTGCTTGCGTCTGTTTGAAGCCTTATTGTTATAAAAGGCAAGGGTTTAGAATTGTGTTTTAAAGTAAAACCACAGCCCGCTAATACACACACAACCAAAACGTACACAACCAAGGTTGATGGACTAAAAGTCGGTATACGCTTTAAACTAAACCCCATAACAACGCCTTATTTTTTACTGTTAGCTGCCTTGAGTTTAATCGGTTTAGGCAGTTTGACACGCGGCGTTTGCAAACCTTCTTTTTCTAATTGACGGGTAATAAACCATTGTTGCACAATAGACAAGGTATTATTAACAAAATAATAAATGTTTAGTCCCGATGGAAAAAAAGCAAACATCAACGCAAATACACCTTGCATCGCCATCATTACTTTGGCTTGTGTTGGATCAGGTGGTGCGGGTGACATTTTAAATTGTACAACCATAGTTACCATTAATAATGCTGGCAAAATATACCAAGAATCAGGTGCAGCTAAATTATCAATCCAACCTATCCAAGGAGCATTACGCATTTCAACGCTAGACAGTAACACCCAATATAAAGACATAAACACAGGAATTGTAAATAAAATAGGTAAACAACCCCCTAGCGGATTGATTTTTTCAGTTCGATAAAGCTCCATAGTAGCAGTTTGAAGCTTAAGTTTATCGTCACCAAAGCGTTCTTTAAGGGCTTTCATTTTAGGTGCCATATTTTTCATTTTTGCCATACTACGGTAACTCATTGCCATAGGCAGATACAACAGTGCTTTAATGATGACGGTTAATAAAATAATTGCCCAACCCCAGTTACCTACCCAATCATGCAGCAGTTGTAGCACTGCGAACATAGGTTCAGCAATGATTTTGAAAATACCGTAATCAACCACTAAACGCAAACCCGGAGCAAGTGCTTCTAATGCCGCTTGGTCTTGTGGCCCTACATATAAAACAGCTTCGCGCTGGACTGATGCACCCACAGCCAACGTACCTAAAGCTTGCATGCTATTAACGCTGTATAAACGTGTACCATCTAGCGAGCGTTTTTCCTCTAAAGGAATGTTTAAAACACGGGCTTTACGGTCTTTAGCAACCCATGCAGACACAAAATAATGCTGCACCATTGCAATCCAAGCCGTCTCATTGTCTTTTACGACCGAGTTGTATTTACTAGCTACTTTACCTTTATCAATATCACTAAATTGAATTTTTTGAAACTTCTCAAGTTCAGTGTACACTGCAGGGCCTGTAAACGTATGTACTGGATTAGTAATGAAGTTGCCTGTACTAGAGGGTATTGCATGGCGAGTTAATTGTAAATATAAGCTGGGTACAATTTCAGATGTACTGCCATTATTCACGACATGTTTGACATCAATTGCATAGTTGTTGGGGTTTAAAGTAATCGTTTTAGTGAGTTTAACACCCTCAACTACGGCTTCTAATACAACACTATTTGCAGTTTGATTGACTATACTAAAAGTAGTTGCAGCTGTATGGTTAGGAAAAGGTTTGCCAGCAATGCTACCAGCCAAGCCCGTTTGAGCTAAATAAGTTTGTTGCCCCGAATCCAACAAAACTACGTGTTTAGTTTTGTCTTTACCGTCTTTATGTTTGAGTAGTTCAGCCCGTACAATGTTAGCCCCAGCCCTAGACACTTCTATGGCTAAAACTTCATTGCTTAATTTTATAGACGGTAAAGTGCTTATTATTGAACCCGTAATTAATTTGTCTGTTACAGCAGCAGCTGGGCTTGTGGGGGCAGCGGGCACACTATCACTAAAAGTATTCACAGGCTGGGTGGTAACTGGAGCAGGAGATGTACTCATAAAACCAACTTGACCGTTATAGCGCTGCCATGCATCGACTAAAAACAAGCTAGACATTAAAAAAACAATCCACGTAGCGACACGGCGAAAATCCATAAAAATTCCTACTTATCTAATTTATTGACCAAATGGCTTAAAGTACAAGTATATATTAATAAACATTAAAACATTAATCTAATATTTTAAACGGATAAATTACAAATATATAAATATATGTTCATTTTATGTATAAATATGGATTCAAATAATTATTAATATTATTCATTTATTTATTGTGCATTTAATTCGCTAAACTAATTAAGTAGTTTTGCAGTGCTTTTTCTTGAGCCTGCTGTTTAAGCTGATTATCGGCTAACTCAACGTGCAACTGACTGTCTTGTGTATCGGCTTTATTTAACTCATTCATATAACGGGTGTGTGGTTCTGATTTAACAGGTACTGACTTTAAGTTATCGCGAATACGTTGTTGATTGTCACGCACAGTTTGTATGCGTGTACTAATAATTTGTTGTTCTTGCATCAAAGTATCGCGTTTTTCAAATAAAGTAATCATTGTTTCTAAAACAATTTTAGTATCTGATGACAACGCAATAGTATGGGGTGTTTGATCTACAGGGTATTTAGCTTTGTTTAATATATCACGTAAAGTCTCTACGTTAAAATGGCTTAAGTGTTCTACGTCGGCGTTACTGCGTGCTTGATTTACACTGACTTCTACTGTTTTTTGTGGTTGAGCGATTAT
This sequence comes from Pseudomonadota bacterium, assembly GCA_041170585.1. Taxonomy (GTDB): domain Bacteria; phylum Pseudomonadota; class Gammaproteobacteria; order Burkholderiales; family Burkholderiaceae_C; genus JBDLSY01. The sequence continues at coordinate 9,949 of JBEDNN010000074.1, forward strand.
TTTTTGACGGTAGTGAGTTGCTGTTTTACCTGCTGAATGGTGAGTCGTACTGTCCACTAGTGACCAACCTTCACCCTGAATAGGTACTTCTACCACGACTTCATGCGGTTCAGTATAGTTAGACTTTACTGTAAATAAGGCCGTATTTTCTTGGGCATATTCAGTGTGTAAATAAGCCCCCTTAACTAAATAACGCTTAACCTTATAGACCTCATTATTATGCTGATTAATTGAAATTCTTTGATCCAAAGCATAAGCAATATAACGTTTATCGTTGGCGGGTAACACCTTTAATTGTGCATCACCTACAAATTGATTGCCATTAACAGTTGTCTCATAAATAGTTGCTGCACCTGCGGGCATAGCATTAGACGAAATATTGTTTAATTCAATCGCTGCTAAAGGAAATTGGGTATTAACTGTTGGTTGGTACAACGCAAGCCGTGTAATCGGTAAATTACTTTGAATAATTGGAATACTTAGGCTACGCCCACTACTCACAGTGACGGGTAAACTAAATGTATAACTGGTGTGCGTATTGTCATCTTGAACCATCGCTATATCACTGGCTGCTGTTAAGCTATCTGCTTGAGCCATGGTGGCTTCAGGCAAAGCTTCACTCTCATTGGTCAGCATCATTTTGCTGGATCTTAATAGCTTTGGTGCAGATGCAGCCGTTGCAACCATTGACGTGGGTACTGCTGGCATCAATGGTGAACTGGGTGTTATATTTTTATTTAATACGTCAAACGTGCCGTTGTCTGCGATAGGAATAATATTACCTGGTAATTCAACACCAACGTGAGGGCGGTTGTTGTAGTATGACTTATATAATTGCTGACTAAAGGCAACAGGTTTGCCTGAAGTTAAACTAAGTTGTACATTAGCCCAATCTTGGCCACTCATGTTTTCAATAATAGCCCATCCTTGCACCTGTGCTGTATTCGTTTGTGCGTTCGGTAAAGTCAAGCGATAGGCATTTTTCCAAATCGGTACGCTACTGACATAGCCCACACGTACACGGCGTGTTGATGTTCCTTGGCTAACAATCTCAATGGTTCGTGCATCTTTGGCACGGTTATCGGCTAATGCAAGTAAAGTCTTTTGAATTTGTTCGCGTAATGCGGTATCTTCAAATTGTATATTATCGGCCGTTTCTAATATAAATTGCTGCATACCTTGTGCAGACATTAACATGACTTGATGTTTAGCAGGTTCTTTATCCGTTTGAGCTATTTTTTGTACGGACACAATTCGCCCACGTATTGGCGTTTTACCCGTCAAAGTAATGTCTGCTCCACGTAAAGCCGCTAATAATTTTTCAGGTGATTCTAAAGCCGCAGCATCAAAAGGTAAGTGTTTGAGTGTTTGAGAAATAGGGTCTAACCCCGGCAAACTCACACCACCAATACTACCTTGGGCATCATATATAACTAAACTTTTTAAAACATCATCTACTTTATCTAAAGCAACCGATAAGCTCAAAGTTGCATTGCCACTAACTTGTGCTTCATATTCAAAATATCCCACACCACTGGACGACAAGGACACTTGTTTTAGTATTAAAGGTACTTTTGGTACTTTTTTATTGATAAGGTCTGTATTGTTTCTGTCATTCAATACATCAGTATTAGCCAATACGGTTGTACTAAAGCTACCCAGTATTCCAATGACAATAATTATTAGCTTCATATTAAATTTAAATATTAGAGTAAAGTAAAAGTATTAGAGTAAAAATATTCAACTGGTATTAAATCAACTAATAAATCACTTAAAAATTAATTTAAAAATCACTTAAGAGAATCTTCAAATAAAATTGATTATAAAGTGTTTATTTAAAATATTTATTGTTTGACGTTGCTATGTTAATATGATTGTTGTATGGCGGTATTTATTTTAAAATTTTAGATAATTATGAATTAATCAAATGAACGCTTAAATTCTAAAAAAGCATGGGTTAAAGCCTCTAAATCACGCTTTAAACGTACAACATCAGCTTCTAATTCACTTAAGCGTCCTTTTTCAACAGGGTGTGCCGCATCAGAATTAAGGTCTATCATCGTTGTTTGGCTGGTGTACTCACGGCTTTCGTTATGGCTTAAGCATTCAATATAGCGAATTTCTTTAGCACCAGGGGCTTTGGGCAATGCCATTGCGTAAGGAACACGTAAATCGGCTAAACGCTCTAAAGTGGCTTGTACCGCTATTAAATCAGCAAATTTAACCATACGCTCGGTACGTTGTTTTATTTCTCCTAGAGTTTGTGGGCCTCGTAATAATAATATGCATAATACTGCAAGCATTTCGTCGTCTAAATTAGCCTGTTGATACAAACGGTGTTCATATTTAATAACGCGCGCACCCGCTTGTTGTCTAGGGGCAATTAATTTACGCTCTTGTAATAAATCTAAAGTATCTTTTATCGCAGTTTCCGATAAACACAAAGTGGGTTCACGTGCAGTTAATTGATTACAGCCTAAAGTTAAACTATTCAGTGATAGCGGATAAGTATCCGGTGTTAAAAATCGTTTTTCTATTAACACGCCTAAAACTCGCGATTCAAACACCGATAAATCAAATGTAGGTTTTGCTATAACTGGTTTAGGTGGTTCTATCACAACGGCTTGGCTGGCTATTAAGCCGTGCGCTAAACCATATAATTTTCCTGCACGCGTCCCTGAACGACAAAATCCTAAAGCAGGTTTAGGCGCGTGTAACAAATATTCCGCCATACTACTGGCAAACTCATCGCCAGAACTACCCATAAGCACAGGAAAATGAATAAAATTTAATCCGTGTTCGGCTGCTAAAACGGCTAATGCCTGACTGGTTGGTTGTTCAATACCTGCTTCAAAATCAGGTCGGCAATTAATCAGTGTTTTAAAACCTTGAGCGGCAATATAGGCAATATCATCAGGCGTAATTTGTGCAGCAGTTGAGAAGTCATCGTTAATAGGATTAATAATTAAGGGCGTATTGATATTATTCATAGTGATGTTTTTTATATGTTTTTTATGTGTTGTTTATATTTAAGTATTTATTCGTATGTATTTATTCGTATGTATTTATTCGTATGTATTTTTATAAATTAATTTGATTTGCTAACACTTTAAGTACCGCAGCTGGCACACCTTTTGAATTGACTTCATGCCAAACCACATACTGCCAAGGCTCGGGTAATTTTAAATGTACTGATTGTTCAAGGTTTAAATCAATACCCCATATCGTCCAGTTTAGTTGATAATGCGTAAAGGTATGTTTTAAATGAGGTAACTGCCATGGCTTTATTGGCGGCATTTTCTGCACACTTTTAAGCAATGTTAATGCTTGCTGGTGTAAATCAGTATCATTGGCTGCTTCTAAAAAACTAAGCAATCCGCCCCATAAACCATTAGACTCTCGCCTTAGTAACCATACGCCGTTAGTGTCATATAAAATTAAAGCACTACGGTGCTGTATAGGCAATATTTGTTTTGGACGGGCTTCAGGAATAATACTTTGTAAGCCTTTTTCTAAAGCAAAACAACCTTGAGCAACAGGACACACCACACAATCAGGCTTGCGTTTATGGCATACTGTTGCCCCCAAATCCATCAACCCTTGTGTATAGCGGCGGTGGTGTTCAGGTATTACATAGGTAGTTGGCTTAATTAAATAATCATTGGCAACTTGCCATAGCTGCTGACTAACAAGCGATGATCCTGACCACCCTAATACCCCTGCATGGCGTGCTAATACTCGCTTAACATTGCCATCAAGTATAGCGGCACGTTGTTGATAGGCTAAAGACAATATTGCCCCAGCTGTTGATTTCCCAATACCTGGCAAGGCGATTAAATCGCTAAAATTATTAGGCATAATACCTGCGTGTTGCACGGCAATTATTTGAGCCGCACGGTGTAAATGACGCGCTCTACTGTAATAACCTAAACCCGCCCATAAAGCCAATACTTCATTAATATCTGCTTGTGCTAAATCTATTATGGTTGGAAAACGCGTTTGAAAGTTATCAAAGTAAGGAATGACTGTATTGACTTGCGTTTGTTGTAACATCACTTCAGATAGCCACACGCGATAAGCAAAATCAGTTTTACTAAAATCAGTTGATTGACTCCATGGTAAATGATGTCGCCCATAAATTAGTTGCCATGCGACCAAACGTTGTGAAAATTCAATAGCCATACTAAATTGATTAAATTGATTAAATTATTTATTAATTACATTTATTATTTACATTTATTATTAAACTGGTGTTTCAGAAATATCAGACATTGTTAAGGCTACATGTGCTTGTGTATAAGCAGTGTTTAATTGTTGCTTTTTAACTATCATTATTTGTAGTTCATCTTGTATAGATTGACAAAAAAATGTCAAATCGTCTTGTGCCGTTTGTGTACGTTGTAAAGTTTCATACCGTTTAGCTAGCTTACTTTGATAACTTATTTGTACTTGTTGAATATACTGTAATAAAACATCAAACCAAGATAAAAAATCAATATGTACTTGATTACAAAGGCGAATATTTTCTTCCATAATTTGATGAATTTCTTCAATTTTTTGATGCCGTTGTACTTGAGTTAAATGTAACAATTTTAAGTGCGGAAATAAATATACTGCACTGGGTTTATGTTGTTTAGCCAAGCGTTTTATTTTTACCAATGCTATATTTATGCTAGGTATAGTCGGCAAATCAATTGAATTATCGATATTAACGTTCAGTTCTGCTGACTCTGGATATAATTTTTGCAGCTTAAGTAAAGCATATATCACTATATTTTCAATCGTTTGAAATTCATTTTTTAAACTTATTAACCGTAGATGTGCAGCAGCCAATGCAATGGCTAAATGTTGCTGAATACTAGAAATATTTTCAGTTTTACAACTGTGTATAGCAATAGAAAAACTATTTTTTATATCATCAGGTAATACTTTATTAAGAACAATTTGAGAATGAGTAATCACTTTTTGTCTAAGCCTAGCTACAATGGATTGTTCCATTTGCTCACGTCTTTTAGTGTCACTGATATAAGCGTGTAAGTTATACAAACGTTCTTTAGAATCTCTTAAGGTTTTTAAATGGTTTAAGTGTTTATTCACATCACAGATATCATTGGCCAAATATTTTGATAAAAAATGATAATTAGTAGTCAATATTTGTAGCACCTGTTGCTTCATATACAACTCACATTTTTGTAGTAAATGTGTACCCAAATTGGCTTCTAAATACCCTAGACGACTGCTTTCAAATAGTTCAACATTATTCGTTAAACGGGCAACTAAGCCTTGTTGTGCAGAGACAGCAAATATATTGCTTTGATTAATATTTAATAGTTCAGCATTTTTTTTAATTTGTTTATCAATAATGTCATCTACTTCATCTTGAGTACGTAAAACATCGCTTAATGTATCTATTTTATTCAGTATTAAATATTTATTTGAACTAGGTAAATGGCTTAAATAAGTATTCCAAAACCATTGCTCTAAATGTGTAACGCCTGTTGTTGCATCTAATATAAAAATAGCCCCGTCAATATTAGACAATACTTCATTCGTTAAGGCTATTTCATAACCCAAAGCATTTATACCGGGCGTATCTAATAAAGACAAGCCTGTTGCCAATAAAGAATGGTGTAAGTTAATACGCGCATAACGCCACAAAGGCACTTCAAATAATTGATGAATTTCGGTATTTATTAAATCACTATCAACTGTTTTATTAACAGTTTTATTAATATTTATTGTAGTAAAAAACCCAAGCGATTGTGCCTGTGTAAAAGATAACTGTTGTAAAGTATTTGTTTTTTGTATCGCTAATGTTAAAGTATCGGCATTAATGACTTCTAAAGGGTAGCGTTGCCAAGCACTAGGGGTATTTAGTAATTCACCTAAAGACTGATGACAATCTACTTGATTATCATCAATCATACGGGTATCCATAGGCAATAATTCTAAATAAGGTTCAGCATCAAAATCACAAAAAAATTCTGTAGGACACATAGTAGTAGGGCCTGCACTGGCTGGAACAACACGCTGTCCGTATTGAGAAAATAATAACGCATTAATCAGTTCACTTTTACCGCGCGATACTTCAGAAACAATCGCTACAGTATGACGATTTTTAGTTATTTTTTGTAGCATACTTTTAATAGTATCAATCATACTAGGTGTTAGTAAACCATTGGTATGTAAAGTATCTTGCCAAATATTTAAGGCTTTTTTAGCTTTTTTACGCCATAATAACTCGTCTATTTCTAAATTAGGTTCTAAATTAGGTTTTAATGAAGATAAAAATAAAGATTCAGCAGACATTAATAAAGGTTCAGGTGTTAATAAGGGTAGGGCATTGCTAGTCATCATATTACTTTTAACGCGTTAGCGATGGGCTGGCAGTATGGACAAAAATAAGTTGCACGTCCACCTACGGCTTTACCCTCACGCAACCACAATAAAATGGGTGTATTACAATAAATACAAGGCAAGCCTGCTCGACCATAGACCGCCATTTGGTTTTGATACTGCCCCAAGCTGTGTGCACCGCTTGCAAAATCATTTAAAGTACTGCCGCCTACATCTAACGCAGCTTGTAGTACCTGTAGTATTGCGGTGTACAAACGCTCACACTCTAATAAAGTGAGGCTACCCACAGGTTGGCTAGGGTGAATCATTGCATAAAATAAACTTTCACTACAATAAATATTACCCACACCTACAATTGCTTTACCTGCTAATAACCACGGTTTAACGGCTATTTTTAATCCACGGCTTGCGGTATACAGTTGCTTTGCATGGCAAAACTCACTAAACGGCTCAACACCAAGCCTTGCCAATAATGGGCTAGTAGGCAATGCCGTTTGTGTACCATTGAACCATAAAATAGCACCAAACCGACGTGGGTCGTTGTAACGCAAAATAATATCACCGCAATCAAAATCAACATGGTCATGCTTTTTTACAAGGGTATCAGGTAATACATGACACAGGCTACCACTCATACCTAAATGAATCAGTAACCAGCCTGATGTAGATGAATTTTCACAAAACAGCAATATATATTTGCCACGCCGTTCACACCGTACAACACGGGCTTGTGCTAACGTGGTAGGTAAATGGCTTGGAATCGGCCAACGCAAACGGTCACGGCGTAGCACAACCGTTTTAATAATACGTGTTGCAAACACTTGTGCTATGGCACGGCGTGTTGTCTCTACTTCTGGCAGTTCAGGCATAAAATTTTAAATTAATTGATTTAACAATAACCAGTAACCAGTAAAATGATTAGTCATCATACTAATATAAATACTATAACAAATACTATAACAATTAAATTTACATTATTGATATAAAAATATAGAAACATAAAAATATAAAGATTTTACTTATTACTTATTACTTATTAAATATACTTAACATGAATACATTAAACATACCTAAAACCTTAGTACTTGATAAACCTATTGACGCTCATGTTCATTTACGTAACGGTGCAATTTTAGCAGGGACAGCCAACGCAACGGCTCGGCAATTTGGGGCAGCGATTATTATGCCTAATTTAAAGCCGCCCATTACCACTGTCGCACAAGCATTGGTATATCATGATGCCATTATGGCGGTATTGCCTCAAAATTTTGATAGACCATTTAAACCTTATTTGTGTTTATACTTAACTGAAAACACGACTGCCGATGAAGTACAGCGTGTAGCAGATAATTTTAAGGATACTACTAAAGTCATTGGTTTTAAATTATATCCCGCAGGTGCAACTACTAATTCTGATGCGGGCGTGCGCGATTTACTAGCCCATTGCGATGCGGCTTTAAACGCTATGCAACGTCTAAATGTGCCTTTATTAGTTCATGGTGAAGTTACTGATCCGAATGTAGATTTGTTTGATCGAGAAGCCGTATTTATTGACCGTGTTATGTTGCCATTGCGTGCTGCGTATCCCGCACTTAAAGTAGTGTTTGAACACATTACGACTTTACAAGCAGCACAATATGTTATGGATGCCCCAGCAAATGAACCCATTGCTGCCAGTATTACACCGCAACACTTACTCTATAACCGCAATGCTATTTTTACGGGCGGGTTACGGCCACATTATTACTGTTTGCCTGTATTAAAACGTGAAGCCCACCGTTTAGAGTTGCTTAAAGCAGCCACATCAACCAATCCAAGGTTCTTTTTAGGCACAGATACTGCCCCACACGCTAAACACCTTAAAGAAAGTGCTTGTGGGTGTGCAGGGTGCTACACTAGTTTTCATGCTTTAGAGTTATATGCGACTGCCTTTGAATCAGTCGGTGCATTAAGCCAGCTTAATGCTTTCGCCAGTCAGTATGCCAGTGATTTTTACGGTATTCCTAAACCAACAGGTACAGTCACACTTCAACGGCAAAGCTGGACGATTCCCGACACAGTAGAAGTCGCAGGCACAGCGATTGTGCCGTTGGCCGCTGGCGATACTTTGGCTTGGAAAGTGGTTTGATATGAATATTACACGCTTAATATTAAAGAATTATCGCTGTTTTAAATACTTGAGTATTGACTTTCACCCACAATTAACAGTATTAGTGGCGAATAACGGCGGCGGTAAAACTTCTATTCTTGATGCTATTGCTGTAGCGTTTGGGTCTTATGTGTACTCGTTTGATGAAGCTCTTACCCTTAAAGATATTACTAATAAAAGTGATATTCGCCTATCTTCTATTGACCATAATATAAGTGCTGATATTGTTAGTTTTATTAAAATTAATGAGTGTTGGGGCATTATAAAAAGAGCATTGTCTATACAAGATAGAGGGGTTTACTATGACGGCTATGAGTACGAAAAACTTTTAAAACAAATTATTAGTACTAAACATTCAGAGCGTGATGTTTTATTAGCACAACTGTATAAAGTTGAAACGTATTCGGGTACTGATAAAGAAGTCACTTTACCTGTGATGGCGTATTACCGTACAAACCGTTCATGGAAAAAAACTGATGTAAATAATGAATTACTTGATGTGACGGCTTCGCGTACAACGGGCTATAAAGATTGCCTTACTAATGATGGGCGATACACTCTATTAACTGAGTGGTTTAAATATTGGACGCAAGCCTCTTTTGCGTCTTATAGAGCAGCCAATAAACTCGGTGAGCTGAATCAACGTTCTGAATTTGATGATTATTTAGACAATATTCGTAACGCTTTAACTATTTGCTTAGAAGCTACGGGTTGGTATGAAATAGACTTTGATTTTATTAAAAATACGATTATTGCCACCCATAAAGACCACGGCACTTTAGCCGTAAGCCAGCTTAGTGATGGTATACGTACCATGATTGGTTTAGTCGCCGATATTGCTTTTCGTGCCACTAAACTCAATGGGCATTTAGGCGTAGAAGCGGCGATTAAAACCAATGGTATTGTATTGATTGACGAAATAGATATGCACTTGCACCCAGCTTGGCAACAAACAGTATTGCAAGGATTTACTAAAGCGTTTCCGCTAATGCAATTTATTGTTACAACGCACAGCCCACAAGTATTGAGTACTGTACGCAAAGAAAATATTCGTGTGATTGAAGCGATAGGCGAGATAGGCGATGGTATTTATGAAGCGAATATGCCTGAATTTAGCCCATTAGCACACCCATCAAGTGATGCGTTGGCATTGATTATGGACGTTCTCCCAACACCTGATTTGTTAGAAGATGATTTACAACAATATGAGCAACACGTAAAAAATGGTCAAGAAAATATAGAAGAAGCAATAATTATTCGCAAAAGACTTGATGATGCAGGTTATGAGTTTCACGAAAGCGATTTGTCAAAATGGCGGTTTATTGCAAACCGTAAAAAAGCTAATGGAGTTTAAGCATGGTTGAATTAGAGCATAGAGAAATACCACCAGAACTCATCACGTTTAATAAAAAAAATCCTACCGCTGGGATTGATGAGTTTAGTAAAAGTGATACTTTTAAACCCGTAAAAAATACTGTTAAAGCAACTTTAAATGCACTTCAAGGCGGTTTATGCGTCTATTGCGAACGAAACCTAAAGCCTGATGAAGGGCAACTTGAACATATAAAACCTAAGAGTAAACATTCTGATTTATGTTTTGAATATACCAACTATGCACATGGCTGTATTCCTAAAAAAGGTGAAAAAGGTAAAACCTGTGGGCAAAAAAAAGACGATGAAATTTTACCTATTGAACCGAGTATTAGTTGCAATATAAATTGGACAGTTGCAAATGATGGCAAAATTATTCCACGAATAAATATCAGTACTGAATACAAATTACAAGTAGAAAAAACCATACAAATACTAGGTCTTAATGACGATAAGAAGTTAGTTACATACCGTAAACAGGTGCTGAATGTGCTAAATGAACTCAAATCTTCATCAACAGAAGAAGATTTACAAACAGAAGAAGATTTACAAAATTACCTTCAAACACAACCATTTCGTTATATTTTAAAAAAATATTTTGATTGATTTAATGAACCCACTTACCTTATTTAATACAGTACTACTTTTATAAATATAAAATTTGGATTTACTAAATAATGACTAAATAATGACTAAATAATTATTTTTAATCATTGTTTAATAAACCCATTTTACAAATGGCTATAAGAGTAATTTTTAATAAATTAAAAGCTATCTAAGCGGCTAGGCGTCCAACCGACTGGCTCTGTGTAAGCCGTCCATTCATAGCTGGGGTCTGCTTTTGCACCAGACCAAAACAACTTGCCAGAATTACGCCAAGGGTCTAGCACGATACCTTGATCAAATTTAGCACCTTTAGCCGTAGCAACTAAAGTGCTGTGCTCGCGCCATTCACTGCCTTGATTAGCAATGCCCCAGTGCCAGTCAAAGCTGTTTAAATTCAAACCACGCATTCTTTGTCGCATTGCATAAGCCCAATCAATACATAAACCATATTCGCGTTTACCAGAATTACGTAAGTAGTTATTAATTAAAGGTGGTGAGCTTACATTCCATACATTTGCTAAATACATAGGGTATAAATGCGCTTCGCGGGCCAATATAGAGGCATCACTACTAGTTACTTTCGGATTGAGTGCTTTTAGTGCTTTGGCCAGTTTGTTGATACTGGCACGTGTTGCTGCATCTAAAGTTACGGCTTCAGTAAGCCCATAACCTGATGTTTTAACGCCTTCATAGCGTACGGGTGTCCCGCAAGCAGTTAATACAACTATTGAGCACAGGAGAGTTAATTTTTTAAATAACTTAAAGGACTTAAATGACTTAAAGGACTTAGATAATTTAGGATAGAGCATTTTTAAAGTAATTTTAGAAAGTTAATAATCAAATAATCAAATAATCAAGTAGTTAAATAGTATTAAGCGTAATACTATTTTGATTTAAATACCATATTGCTGACGGTAAATAGACATTGCCGCATAATGTTGAATTAAATCAAGGTTGTCTGTATTAATTAACAAGTTCATTAAATCATTTAAATTAGCAATGGCATAAACAGGAATACCATAACGGTCTTGTACAGCCTGCACTGCACTATAACTGCCAATATCAATAGCATTACCACTGCGTTCCATACGGTCTAATGCAATTAATACGGCAACAGGTGTTGCCCCCGCTGATTTAATTAAAGCAACACTTTCAGCAACTGATGTTCCTGCTGAAATCACGTCATCAACGATAACAACGCGGCCTTTTAATGGTGCACCTACCGTTGTACCGCCTTCGCCGTGTAATTTAGCTTCTTTACGGTTGTAAGTGTAAGGAATATTCTTACCTTGAGCTGCCAAGGCACAAGACACACCTGCGACTAGAGTAATTCCTTTATAGGCTGGGCCAAATAGCATATCGTAATTCAAGCCATTTGATTGTGCTAAGTTCAGAGTTTCAGCATAAAAATTTGACAGTTGCCATAAACTCATACCGTCATTAAACAAGCCTGCATTAAAAAAATAAGGTGATTGACGGCCTGCTTTAGTAGTAAATTGACCAAATTTTAAAACATGGGTGTTTAAGGCAAATTGTAAAAAATTGATTGGAATATTAATTGGAATATTGATTGGAGTATTAATGGAGTCAGATGGTTTCATAAAAATTAAAAATAATATTACAGATAGTCTAGTAAATTTAAAAAATTTAAAATTAAATTTAAATTTGGTATTGCTACTTAAAAATAGTTATTGTGTTTTTTATCTTACGCAAGCTTTATTTTGCTAAGAAAATTTTAGAAATATATACTTTAACCATATTAAAGTAGCAATGCCTTAAATTTTAAGAGAGTTTAAAATAAAATCAATAAACCTAAGACTTTTTTCCTACTAAACAGACCCAGCCATCTTGTGAGTGCCATACGGCAATATTTGGAATAAATTCGCGATAAACAGCTAACACATCGTCAGCTTGACGCACTAATACACCCGATAAAACAATATTTCCATTGGGTGCAACGGCTTGACACAAAATAGGTGCAAGCATTTTTAAAGGGTTAGTTAAAATATTGGCAATCACTACACCGTATTGTGAAAGTGTTACATTTGGCAAATGCCAAGCACTACGCACACAATTATTTTGCAACGCGTTGGCGATACTTGACTGTACGGCTTGTGCATCAATATCAATGCCTAGTACACAACGAGCGCCTAGTTTTTCAGCAGCAATGCCTAAAATACCGCTACCACACCCATAATCCAAAACACTGGCTTGTGGTAAATAAGTTTTATGCGTGTCTAACCATTGCAAACAAATATGAGTAGTGGGGTGTGAACCGGTACCAAAAGCTAAGCCCGGGTCAAGCTCTAAACACAAAGCTTCTGCGGGTACTTGCGTATTTAATGCATGGCTGGATTTATGCCATGACGGCACAACCCATAAATAGGGGCTAATTTCAATAGGCGGAAATTGACTTTGTGTCAAACGTACCCAGTCTAACTGCGGTACTAAACGCAGTGCATAATCAGGTAAGACATCATTATATAAATCAGTGGCTTGTTTTAGTAGGCTGGGTAAATCTTTTAAATCAGCGACACTAGCAATGATTGTATTTAAAGCCCATGCAGGAATAATCGGCTCTAAACCTGGCTCGCCAAACAGGGGCTGTTCTTGTTCAGTTAAAGCATTTGCATCTTCTATTACAACAGACACTGCACCAGCCCACAACAAGGCGTCCGATAATTCTTCAGCACGGTCTTGGTGGATTTCAAATACCAATTCATGCAACTCGGTCATTTGAGTAGGGTGTAAGTTATTCATAGTGGTCAGTCATTAGATACTTATTTATATATTTATATATTTGTACTACTACCTTATATATTTATAAATAATAAAAATTAATAAAAATTGGCATTGCTACTTTAATATGGTTAAAGTATATATTTCTAAAATTTTCTTAGCAAAATAAAGCTTGCGTAAGATAAAAAACACAATAACTATTTTTAAGTAGCAATACCTAAAAATTAATAAAAATTAAGTAAAAGATTATTTTTTAGCCAGTTTCTTTTCAAGATAATGAATATCTGTGCCACCTGCTATGAAGTAACTATCGTCTAATAAAGTTTGATGCAAAGGAATATTAGTGGAAATGCCATCAATCACCGTTTCGCTTAAAGCAATACGCATACGTGCTATGGCTTGTTCGCGGGTATCACCATAACTTAATAGTTTAGCGACCATACTGTCATAATAGGGTGGCACAGTATAACCCGTAAAAATATGACTATCTACACGTATTCCAGGGCCACCAGGTGCGTGCCAAGTGGTTATTTTTCCTGGACTGGGCGTAAATTTAAAGGGGTCTTCAGCATTAATACGGCATTCAATGGCATGGCCTTTAATTTGAACATCACGTTGACGAATAGTTAGCTTTTCACCAAAAGCAATTTTAATTTGTTGTTGTACGATATCTATGCCTGTTACTAATTCGGTGACTGGGTGTTCTACTTGAACACGGGTATTCATTTCAATAAAGAAAAATTCACCATTTTCATATAAAAACTCAAACGTACCTGCACCACGATAACCCATTTTTCGGCACGCATCAGCACAACGTTCACCAATGCGTTCAATTAATTTACGAGGAATACCTGGTGCGGGGGCTTCTTCCAGTATTTTTTGGTTACGACGCTGCATAGAGCAATCGCGTTCACTTAACCAAATAGCATTTTTATAGGTATCAGCTAAAATTTGAATTTCAATATGGCGTGGATTTTCAAGGTACTTTTCCATATAAACAGTACCGTTATTAAAAAAAGCCGCCGCTTCAGTTTTAGTTAAACTAATTGAGTTCAGTAAAGCAGCTTCAGTATGTACTACACGCATACCTCGACCACCACCACCACCTGCGGCTTTAATGATAATGGGATAGCCTATTTTTTTTGCAACACGCATTAATTCTTTAGGGTCATCACCTAACGCGCCTTCAGATCCCGGTACTGTGGGAATACCCGCTTTAATCATCGCTTGTTTAGCGGATACTTTATCACCCATTAAGCGGATATTATCACCTTTAGGGCCAATAAATACAAAACCACTTTGTTCTACACGGTCAGCAAAATCAGCATTTTCACTTAAAAAACCATATCCTGGGTGAATAGCTTGTGCATCGGTAACTTCTGCTGCGGCAATAATACGTGGAATATTTAGATAACTGTCTTTAGACGAAGCCGGCCCAATGCAAACGGATTCATCGGCTAAAGAAACATACTTAGCTTCACGGTCGGCTTCAGAATGTACCACTACAGTTTTAATACCCATTTCGCGACAAGCACGTTGGATTCGCAAGGCAATTTCGCCGCGATTAGCGATAAGAATTTTTTGAAACATGTCAATCTCGCTCTGAATTTTATTGTAATAAAATAAAATTTATAGGTAAATATGTAAGGATTTTTTAATTAGGGTTTTAATTAAATTAAAGGTTTAATTAAAAATTTAATTAAGTTTAAGTATTTAATTAAGTTTAAGTATTTAAGTAACTCTAAATAAAGCTTGACCAAACTCTACAGGCATACCATTTTTAACTAATATTTCAACGATAGTACCTTCAATACCCGCTTCAATTTCATTAAGCAGCTTCATAGCTTCAATAATACAAACGGTTTGATTGGCTTTAACTTCAGTGCCGATACTGACAAAATCAGCTTTATCAGGGCCTGATGCGGCATAAAAAGTACCTACCATAGGCGATTTAATTATTTTTTCTTCGGCAGCCGTTGCTTTAACAGTATTTGTAGTCGCTATATTTAAGTCTGCTTTTAAATCTGTTAATACTGATTCTGAACTTAAAGAATGGCTAGATATTTGTTGCGGTGCTGGTGTACCTAGCATCACAGTGTGATTTTGTGGTGCGTTATAGCCTTTTACAATTTTTATTTTCTCTTCACCTTCAGTCACTTCAAGTTCGGTAATATTTGATTCAGCGACCAAATCAATGAGCATTTTTAGTTTATGTAAATCCATATTTATTCCTATAAATGACTTTAGTTTATACGCGTACAAAATGATTAATACGCTACTTAATCTACTATTTTAAAACAAAACGAGATTTTTACGGTGTTGAAAGCTTTTTCAACCATTTTAAAACTTCTATAGAGCTTATTTTTCCCGTTTTTTGCCCAACTATATGGCCATTTTCATCAAATAATACAGTGAACGGCAGTACACCACTGTCATTGCCCAAACTTTTAATAAAATCAATAGGGGCTGAATTAGCCTCTAATAAAGGAAAAGATATTGATGTTTTGCTGGCAAATTGAGCAATATTTTTTGGTTCATCAACACCAACTGCAATAAATTTAATTGTCGTCGCATTGTTTAAGCCGTAAATATTGTTTGTATCTTGTAATTGCTTAAACAAATCTGACAATTCAGGCAATTCTTCTACACAAGGCGGACACCAAGGTGCCCAAATATTAATTAATAAAGGAACACCGTGTAGTTGTTTAGTTTGATAAACTTTACCATCAGAATAGCGTAAAGTTTGGTCTAAAAACAGAGCCAATGCTGGGTTTTTTACGGGTACAAAATATGACTTTAGTGTTAGTCCCACAGTAATAGCTGTTAATCCTAAGCCCAGTAATATTTTACGTCGGTTCATATTAAATACACTTTTTATTAATAATAGCCTGTAATTGTGCGTAGTTTGCCGTTTGTACCGTTTTTGAAAAAACATATTGAGACACAGGCAAAATGGTCATTACAATGGGTACATCAGCCTCTTGTGCAACAATAACAGGATAATAGTGTTGATTGATTTTTTTTTCAGTGTGTTCAAGTGCGATATTGCTATTGAGTAAAGCTATTTCTAAATGTTTAAAATCATCTGTAAATATATGAATATGTATCGGAGAGTGTTGAGTCGCCGTACCATTAACAACAGCACCGACAGCAAGCATTGCAGTATGGCCGTGGGTTATCGCTACTAATGCTTCTAATTTATTTAACCAAATACAAGCTAGTTGACGCAATCGCAGTAGTTCAGAATGGTATTCAGGTACGAATGTTATCAGGTAATCACGAAGTGCGGCTTCAATAATATCATTGCTAGGCATTGACAGATGCTGCTCTGCAATTTTAGTTTGTTTAGCGGCTTTGCGTTTAGCTTCGTAGTAGCTTAAACCTTCCTCTGCAATGTGTCGCACAATTAACTCTGTCAACTCTTGTTTTAGGTTAGCATTAACAGCAAATTCCATAATGATACTTGTATTGTTTTTAGTAAATTGATGGTAGTTATATTATTTAAATAACTTTTTTATAAAAAAAATATTAAATTTGATATTTTTAATGGCACATAAAATAATCAAAAATACTAAAACTAAATACAATAAAAATATAGTATTTTTGATTATAAAAATTAATATGTATAAAAAGTGCCTGGGAATTTTTCAAGTATTTTATTATTAAAATTGATATATTCTTTATCGTTAGCAAGGTATTCAATCATAAAATATGAACCTACTTTAATAGGGGTTTTTGGTTTATTCAGTACAAAATTTTGTAATTCTTTACGTTTAGAGTTGTCAGTAAAAAAAATCCAAATACGAAAATTTTTTTCATCAGGCGAAGGCTTTCCAAATACAGTATTCGTTTGACACCAAAAAGTATCAAATTCAGTCGTCTGATCATTATTCTCTTCAAAATTATTACAATTTGCACTGTTAGCAATTATCCAAGCCAATCTAAGAGCAGAAAAATAACCCGTAGGTTGTGAGTTGATATTAATTGAAAATATAGAGTACAGCATATAAAACCATACTGTAAAAACAAAAGTACTACCAGTCGCAATTAATGTGTGTTGTTGTAATGTAGTTAATAATAGTTTAAGTATTTGTTTCATCATGCCTAATAAATTATTTAAGTTAGTCAAATGGGCAGTGGTAAAAAAATTATTATGATTGAAAATTTCTTATGAATTTTTTTGAGCAACATAGCTTTTTTAAAACTTCGTTTTTACCACTACCCTATCAATATTAAGGATTACATTTTGTAATAATTGTTTTAGTTAATCCAATATCAGGTCTTCTTTGATCTAAATTCCAAGATGTTTTAGCCATAGCTATAGGAACCATTTGATGGCAAATGTATTGATTTTTCATTGATTCTGTATTAATTCTTAAAGTTTGATCAGGTAATATTCCAGTAGGATTTTTTGAGTACAGCTCATTCCAACCCGCAATTCCAATTGTTTTAGTCGCTATTACGCCTGCTACTCCACCAATAATTGGGTGGGAAATAACACCAGAATAAGCCACAATTCCAAGGTATCTAGCCCAATATGTTGGGTATACATTAAGTATGATAAATCCATTATTTGAATCTACTGGAGCCCCCAAGTAGCCTTATCAATTAAGTTACTTCCAAACCAAGGATCGGCTACTACAGGATATTTTATAGCAGCGTTAATATGGTTAATAATTTGAACCACAGTATTACCACGGATTTCATAGTGTGTTAGAATTTTTTTATCTTCAGCATCAACTGCCGCCGCCGCAACGCCAACACCCGTATATACCGCAACCCCTAACTTACCAATGTCATACGCCAAAAATACAACATCTATCGGGCTTCTACCATCAGGCTCTATATACCTATACGGGTTATTGTTCGCATACGCATAGCGGTTAAAACTGTGTATATTATCCGTGTTAAACCCTACCGGATCTATACCCATAAACCGACCTATCGCTGGGTTATAGTACATCACACCCATGTATGACAAACCAGTATCGTTGTCGTGAGGTTTGCCTGTGTAACCTATCTATAAATGACATTAAGTATCAAATGAAATATCATCCCAATCATTATCATCATATAAGCACCATTCTAAAACCCTTCGTCTTTCCTTCAATGTCGTATGATTTATTATTGATGATGAGTCAAAACTATTATTAATTAATTTTTCTTGAGTAAAACACCAATCCAAACAGTATGCAGTATCACATTGCTGTAATAATTCCAGCTCATCTCTTAACTTCAAGTTAATTTTTTTAGATGATTGTGATGCTATTAAATCAGGATATTTTTTTATTAAATCATTTGGTAAGTCATCGATTATATTAAAATTAGCATATTTTTTTAACACCCAAGAAAACACAAATAAACAATGAATCTTTACTTGAAAATTTTTATTATTATCGTCCTTATCAGATAATAAATATTTTTTTTCTAATAAGGTTAAAGAATCATAAAGCCCTTCATTAACTAACCAATCAATTGCTTTTTTCCTTTGCAATCCAAAAGAAGTTGCAACAACTGCATTTAAAGTCAAGGCTCTTTTTTTTATGTCTGATACATTCTTTAAACTACTATCATCTAATAATGGTAAATAAGTTGGTATATACATTTGCTTCTTTGCAAGAAAAGCAATGCTTTTTTCACGAAAAATAAATTTATTCATCATGCCTAAAAGACGGGTATACAATTGAAAAAAAATCCTGATTCAATTCTGACAAACAAGTATCTATTAAGTCTATTGAGCAATCATTTGGCACATCGACAGAAAAATAATTATATTCTTTTAAAGATACCGTATGACAGTTTAATTTATTTAGCTCAATTAGTACGTTAAATATACTCTTCTGTTTATTTATATTTAAACCGAGTATCCAAATAGTTGTTCTTTTAGATTGAAAAATATGTTCCCATGAAGTTACATTATTTAAGCTATCTAGTTCTACTGAAATAATATCGCCCACTGACAAACCATTAACAAATAATGGTGGAATATCAATTTTGAAGCCTGAATCCATCTTTGTACAAGGGATATTCTCTATAGCTACAGGCGGCCAACCATCCTCCACATTTAGAGAAAAAGCCAAACTACTAGATTTTTTTATTGATTTATCAGAATTTATCACGGTGTTGCCCTTTCCATAGCAGGACGATCTTGATGGCATGAGGGGCAAAGCACAATAGCTTCACTATGCCTTCCGCCACCGTCTTTAATTGCAGGATGATGATGAATTTGGGCTTGATTATTAGGTGTCGGAACCCCTTTTTTGCTAGCTATATTTTCAACACCCCTACCACAGTCTTTACAAGCCATATTGCCACCATTTTCGGCTGCACTTCTTTCTTTAGCAAGCGTTTTTTCTGCTTTGGTGAAGTCTCCAACACGCTTTCCAGAAGCTGTTTTTACAACACGACCAGCCGACGCCACATTACCCACCGCGCGCCCCGCATCCACCACATGGTCTACCGTACGGGCAGCTTTTAAAGCTTGCCCTGCTCCAGGCACTGGGCTGGCAACACCCACAACCGATAAGGCAACATCTGCCACTGCTGCACCAACGCCAACACCCGTATATACCGCAACCCCTAACTTACCAATGTCATACGCCAAAAAAGCAATATCTATCGGGCTACGACCATCGGGATCTATATACCTATACGGGTTATTGTTCGCATAGACGTACTGGTTAACTGAGGACAACCAAACTATATATTTAGTTATTTTTTATCAAATCATTTTTATAAGCTGAAATTTTTGATATGGATAAAAAATTAGCTCTAAATGAGAAAAATTCATCATCACCGATTAATTTAACATGTAAACAATCACTATTTTTAACAATTATCAAATCACTAGGTTTTAATCCAACCCAACTATTAAATATTAGATCCTTAGTTTCTATAGCTAATAACTCTATTTGTATAGTGTTATATAAAGTCCATTTTTTTGGTACTTTACTTGGGAATTGTGCCAAATCAAATATTATTAATATATCAAAACCATGCGAAATAAATCTAATTTCATGAATACTAATTTGTTCAAATAGTGGAAAATTATTATCATACAATTCATAAACTCCACGAGACTCTGTTAAGTACTTTGAAATATCAGTCATAATCAATATCAATCATAATTAATTTCATGATTTAAAACACCTTCTTCATAATCCAATATACCTTGCTCTTGTAAGTCCATCAATAAATCTAATACAGGATAAATATCTGTAGTTTCAGGAACTTCTATCGCTATTAAGTGATGCTTTAAATTACCTTCAGTAAGGCAACCTAAGTTAATAAACAAATTCATACTATTTTCAAGTGAAGAGTCATTTTTTATAATCACTCTAAATACAGATTTTTTATTAGCTTTACATACATCTTTAAAATACAAATCACCATTTTTCTTTTCGGAAATTACTTCATAGCCTGATGCTATACCATAAACAAAAAAAGGAATATTATCAATTAAATAGTTTCCATTATCTAATGGCTTTGCCCATAAACTTTCAACAGAAACAGGTGGATACCCGTCTTCATCAGGTTTTATATTAAATAATAGCTTTATATTGTTATGTGTTTGTTGCATTAGTTAATCCTGTCGTGGTGATGGTTTTATAGTATCAGAAAAATTACGGTTACACTCCCTACAAGCATGAGCAGCATTTGAAGGGGCATTAGTTCCACCGCTGCTTTTAGGTATTATGTGGTCTGTTTGTGCTTCATTTTTTGGTGGTGCTACACCACGTTGTGATTTTTTTGCAGCAACTGTTTCTACTCCACAATATTCACATTTAAACCCTGCTCGTTCTGCAATTTCTTGCTTTGTAGCTTTAGAGAATTTTCCGCCCGGAGTATAACGTTTATATGAGCTTCCAAGCTCCGTTGCTACTTTAACAGCCCTTTCCACATCCACCACATGGTCTACGGCACGAGCAGCTTTTAAGGCTTGCCCTGCTCCAGGCACTGGGCTAGCAACACCAACAACCGATAACGCCACATCAACTGCCGCCGCCGCAACGCCAGTACCCGTATATACAGCAACCCCTAACTTACCAATGTCATACGCCAAAAAAGCAATATCTATCGGGCTACGACCATCGGGATCTATATACCTATATGGGTTATTGTTCGCATACGCATAGCGGTTATGGCTGTGGA
>JBEDNN010000075.1:0-7230 GCA_041170585.1 Pseudomonadota bacterium
TTGCACAGTTATCTACCTCAAGAAATAAATGGGTCAATGGTGAGTTTGAATATGAAATGGTTCAACTCACCAAAGGCGACACCACCGCCCCGACAGGTAACTTGGCTGCAACAGTTGTAAAACACCCGACTAAAACTGGGTTTTATAACGTTAATGTAAAGGTAACGGCCAAAGACAATTACGACCCATTACCTGAAATTATGTTTAAGTCAGCACAAGATATGACAACGGGAACGAAAAATACCTCGCCATTTAATGCGGGGGCTTATACTTTAAATAAGCCAAATAACCCTGTTACGGGGGCTTATCCAAGTATTATTACTTTTGCAGCCGATGCCACTGTGGCTAAACAATATAAAATCAACTATACCGTAACCGATGCGTCTGACAATAAAATTGATGTATCAACTACAGTAACTGTGCCTAAACGCTAGTTTTTTGTAATTTTTGTATTTTGTATTTTGTATGTGTTTACTTTAAAACACCAGTCTGAATCAAGATTCTTTAAGATTAAAAGATAAAACAGGATTTAAAAAATCTTTAAAATCCTTAAATTCTGAAAATCTTGATTCAGTTTTTGATTTTTAAAGCTTAAAAATCCTGATTCAGACTGTTATTTACTTTAAAACGATTTTAAAAAATATTAAAAATTATCCTAAAAACTGTCTAAAAGTTAGGCTGATTCTAGCGTCTTTAACTCTTAATTGTTTTGGAATTTGATGAAGCCAATGACTTTGCGTTTCGCCGTACATGGCTAATAATGAACCATGCTCTAAGTCAATTGATACCGTTTTTTTAGTATTTTTATGTCGCAAATCAAAGCGGCGAGTTGCACCTAAACTTAAAGAAGCGATATGGCTGTTTTTGCCTAAACCTTTCTCATCATCATGATGCCAGCCCATACCTTCACTGCCATTGTGGTATAAATTTAGTAAAACTGAATTGTAGCAAACACCTAATTTTGCCTCAACCCAGTATTTAATCTGTAAAAGTAATGCCGACCAAGGCAACGCATGGTGATTGATACAGCTATAGTTGTAATTAAAGCCTGTATCGCCATACCATGCCACTTTACGACGAGTCGTTATATGCTTACCGAACATAATCGCTTGATCATGTTGCCAAGGCGTTTCATATAACAACTGTTGAAAATAAGCATCGGCAATCTCTGGCTGTAAAACCATACCATAGTACTCAACAATCCCCTGATAAGGTAAGCAATTAATCGCTTGATTATTCAAAGCGTTATTAGAAAAATCAAAAAAAAGATTCAAAGTAAGCCTGTTAAAATTGGTATTATTTTTATACGTTATATTTTTCTTATTATTTATTATTTGTTGTTTGTTATTTATTGTTTATTGTTTGTTATTTATCAAAGAAAGTACATTATGTCTGATACGCCATACTCTAACCCTTCAAACAGCATTCACATTGATGATGCTATTACACAGGCTAATCAGTATAGTTTGTATCATTCAAAACACGAGCACGATGCCTGCGGTGTAGGGTTTATTGCTAACTTAAAAGGTATTAAATCACACAACATCATACAGCAAGGTTTACAAATTTTAATCAACCTTGACCACCGTGGTGCAGTCGGTGCAGACGCATTAATGGGTGATGGTGCAGGTATTTTATTACAAATCCCTGATGCTTTTTTTCGTGCTGAATGGGCTAAATTGTCTATTGAATTACCACCCGCAGGTGAGTACGGCGTAGGTATGGTTTTTTTACCTAAAGAGCATGCCAGCCGATTAGCCTGTGAACAAGCTTTGGAACGTGCAGTACGGTCTGAAGGGCAACACGTATTAGGCTGGCGTACTGTTCCTGTGGATTCATCAATGCCAATGTCGCAAGCTGTACGCAATAAAGAACCGATTATTCGGCAAATATTTATTGGACGTGGCACTGATATTATGGTCACTGATGCGCTAGAGCGTAAATTGTATGTTATTCGTAAAATGGCAAGCCATGCGATTCAAGCACTGGGTTTAGTCCATGGACGAGAGTATTTTGTTCCTTCTATGAGTGCGCGTACTATTGTCTATAAAGGCTTATTATTGTGCAAACAAGTCGGGCAGTATTACCAAGACTTGCGTGATGAACGTGTAACGTCAGCACTGGCTTTAGTACATCAACGTTTTTCTACCAATACATTTCCAGAGTGGCCGTTAGCACATCCCTATCGTTTGATTGCACACAACGGCGAAATTAATACGGTCAAAGGCAATTACAACTGGCTACGCGCACGTGAAGGCGTTATGCAGTCGGCCGTATTAGGCGATGATTTACATAAGTTATACCCTATTGTTTATGCAGGCCAAAGCGATACGGCTACATTTGATAATTGCTTAGAATTATTAGTGATGGGCGGGTACTCTATTGAACATGCCATGATGATGATGATTCCCGAAGCATGGGAACAACACACTTTAATGGACGACTCACGCCGTGCATTTTACGAATACTACGCCGCAATGATGGAGCCTTGGGACGGGCCATCAGCCATTGTGTTTACTGACGGCAGAAAAATTGGAGCCACCTTAGACCGTAACGGCTTACGCCCTGCCCGTTATTGCATCACTGATGATGATATGGTTATTTTGGCATCTGAAGCCGGTGTCTTGCCAATTCCAGATAGCTGCATCAAACAAAAATGGCGCTTGCAGCCCGGTAAAATGTTTTTAATTGATTTAGAGCAAGGAAGAATTATTCAAGACGATGAACTAAAAGCACAATTGTCTAATAATAAGCCCTATAAGCAATGGATTCAAGCGATTAGAATTAAACTATCTGAATTAAATACGGGGACTGTGTCTGCAACCGTTTCTAATACCCATTTACACGAAAATATTAATACTACAAATACTACAAATACTACAAATACTACAAGTAATACAAATAATACAATCAGTTTAATTACACAACAAAAAGCATTTGGTATCACACAAGAAGATATTAAATTTTTATTAATACCTATGTTAAATACTGCCGAAGAAGCCATTGGTAGTATGGGTAATGATAGCCCTTTAGCGGTATTGTCCTCAAAAAATAAACCGTTTTATCATTATTTTAAACAATTATTTGCCCAAGTGACCAACCCACCGATTGACCCCATTCGGGAAGCTATGGTGATGAGTTTGGTTAGCTATATTGGCCCACGCCCTAATTTATTGGATATTCATAACGTAAACCCGCCCTTGCGTTTAGAAGTATTGCAACCTATTTTAAATGCTTATGATATGACAAAGTTAGTTCATATTGAACATTTAACTGCGGGTAAATTTAAAAGCCATATTTTAGATATTACTTATCCGATCGTATGGGGCAAAGCAGGCATTGAAGCCCATTTAGCCAGTTTATGTGCCCACGCAGTAGACGCCGTTAAACGCGGTAACAACGTACTCATCATTAGCGACCGTGCTGTTAATAGCCAACAAGTTGCTATACCTGCTTTATTAGCGACTTCAGCTATCCATCAACATTTAGTGGATGCTGGCTTACGTACCAGTACTGGATTAGTGGTAGAAACAGGGTCAGCCCGTGAAGTACACCATTTTGCATTATTAGCAGGCTATGGTGCAGAAGCAATTCACCCATTTTTAGCATTCAATACTATTTCTGATTTAACACAATCACCTAAAACATCATTAAGCAATACAAATAATATAAATAATATAAATAATACAAATAATACAAATGTTATAAATAATATAAATATTATTGATAATACCGAACAAGCACTGAATAATTATATAAAAGCCATCGGTAAAGGTTTACACAAAGTAATGTCTAAAATGGGTATCTCAACTTATAGATCTTATTGCGGTGCACAAATTTTTGAAGCCATTGGTTTACACGACAGTTTAATTAAAAAATATTTTCAAGGCACTACGAGTCAAATTGGTGGTTTAACTATTTTTGATATTGCTGAAGAAGCCTTACGCGTACACAATGATGCGTTTAATAACGCTTCCGTATTAAGCAATACCCTAGATATAGGCAGTGAATATGCTTGGCGAGTGGGCGGCGAAGACCACATGTGGACACCTGATAGCATTGCTAAACTGCAACAGTCTACTAAAGCCAATAATTATCAAACTTATCAGGAATATGCCAAACATATTAATGACCAAAGCCGCAGACACATGACTTTACGCGGTTTATTTGAATTTAAATTTGGCCAATGTACACCTATACCACTAGACACCGTAGAATCAGCCAAAGAAATTGTTAAACGTTTTGCTACAGGTGCTATGTCTTTAGGTTCAATCTCTACCGAGGCACACACGACTTTAGCTGTAGCCATGAACCGTTTAGGCGGTAAAAGCAATACGGGTGAAGGCGGCGAAGACCCATTGCGTTATAGAACTGAAATGCGTACAGGCTCAAGCAATATTCAAGCGGGCGATACTGTTGCCAGTGTAATTGGTAAAGACCGCGTTGCTGCTGATATCACTTTACAAGCAGGTGATAATTTACGTAGCCGTATTAAACAAGTCGCTTCAGCACGTTTTGGTGTCAATGCAGAGTACTTAAACAGTGCAGACCAAATTCAAATCAAAATGGCACAAGGTGCAAAACCAGGTGAAGGCGGGCAATTACCGGGTAGTAAAGTCACCGATTATATTGGTTCATTACGCTTTAGTGTACCGGGTGTAGGTTTAATTTCACCGCCGCCCCACCATGATATTTATTCTATTGAAGATTTAGCACAACTTATTCATGATTTAAAAAATATTAATCCACGGGCAGATATTTCAGTCAAGTTAGTCTCAGAAGTCGGTGTAGGAACAGTCGCTGCTGGTGTTGCTAAAGCCAAAGCAGATCATTTAGTTATTGCAGGCCATGACGGCGGTACGGGTGCATCGCCTTTATCATCTGTAAAACATTGTGGCACACCTTGGGAATTAGGTTTAGCAGAAACGCAACAAACTTTAGTATTAAACGGTTTACGTAGCCGCATTACGGTACAAGCGGATGGGCAAATGAAAACGGGACGTGATGTCGCTATTGCCGCTTTATTGGGTGCAGAGGAAATCGGTTTTGCAACTGCCCCTTTGGTGGTACAAGGCTGTATTATGATGCGTAAGTGTCATTTAAATACCTGTCCTGTGGGTGTTGCTACTCAAGACCCAGTACTGCGTGCAAAATTCCAAGGAAAGCCTGAACATATTGTTAATTTTTTCTTTTTTGTTGCCGAAGAGTTGCGTGAAATTATGGCAAAACTAGGAATACGTCACTTTAATGATTTAATCGGCCGCAGTGATTTGCTAGATATGCGTCAAGGGATTACCCATTGGAAAGCCAAAGGTTTAGATTTTTCACGGATATTTTATACCCCCACTTCACACAATTTAGACCCCGCACAACGGTTTAAAACCCTATCACAAGACCATGCTTTAGAAAAAGCCTTAGACCATCAACTCATTGAACAATCACAAGCGGTTTTAAATTCAATACAAAACTCTGGGCTAACAGTTCGTTTTACTAGCGGTATTAGCAATGTTAATCGCAGTGTAGGTACGATGTTATCGGGTGAAATCGCCCGTAGATTTGGTGATATTGGCTTACCTGATAACAGTATTCATATTCATTTACAAGGGACGGCAGGACAGTCATTGGGTGCATTTTTGTCTCGCGGTATTACTTTAGATTTAGTTGGACAGGCCAATGATTATGTCGGCAAAGGTTTATCAGGCGGACGGTTAATTGTTCGTGTATCTACCCAATTTAAAGGCAGACCTGAACACAATATTATTGTAGGCAATACTGTATTGTATGGTGCAACCAGCGGTGTCAGCTTTTTTAATGGTGTGGCAGGCGAACGGTTTGCGGTACGAAACAGTGGTGCAACGGCCGTAGTTGAAGGCACAGGCGACCATGGCTGTGAATATATGACAGGCGGTATCGTTGTTATTTTAGGCTTAACAGGGCGTAATTTTGCCGCAGGTATGAGTGGCGGTATTGCCTATATATACGATGAAGATGGTTTATTTGCCAAACGGTGTAATTTAACCATGGTCAGTTTAGAAAGACTATTGCCTGCCAATGAGCAAATTGACACAACACAGTACCATCAAAACAAAAGCGATGAAATGCAATTAAAAGATTTAATTACAGAACATTTTAGTTTAACAGGCAGCCCACGAGCACAGTTTATTTTAGACAACTGGGCAACAACGCTGGGGCAATTTATAAAAGTATTCCCGCTAGAGTATGCAAGGGTTTTGAAAACAAAAAGTATTATTTAAACATTAAGACTAAAAGTTTGAATCAGGATTTTCAGAATTTAAAGATATTCAAGATATTTAAATTATTAGGGTTTTAGGAGGGTATATTTTTATATTTTTTAAATCTTGTTTATCTTTTAATCTTAAAAATCCTGATTCAAAGCAGTGTCTATAAAATAATTTTTTATTTAAACCCTACACACACGCAAAAATACCTATAATATATTGTTACGAAATAATAGAAAACAATAGGTTTATTTATTTTGTAAAATTGCTATACATTACTTGACTTTTTAAACGAATTATTAAAATGACTCAATCAATCAATCAATCAATCAATCAATCCTGCGACGATGTAGGCGGTTTTTAAAGT
Source organism: Pseudomonadota bacterium (assembly GCA_041170585.1). GTDB lineage: Bacteria > Pseudomonadota > Gammaproteobacteria > Burkholderiales > Burkholderiaceae_C > JBDLSY01. The sequence continues at coordinate 6,607 of JBEDNN010000075.1, forward strand.
GTCGCCGAAGTTTTGCAACCCAGTTCATTAAAACAATGACTACGCTGGGCATTGTGTGTAGTATGACAAATGTGTTTGCCACTGAACCAGTGTGTTCTTTTAGTGTTTTGAAAGATGTTTCAATAGGAAATATTGTTTATGAAACTCTAACAGGTGATACTCCCGAAGCTGTCATGGCACAAGTTAAGCCTTTTTATAAAAAATATAATGAACAGCTCCGCCCAAGTTTTTATCTATATAATTCATTGAGTTTAAATTACACTTTTATTGGTTTTAATAGTATTTATAGTAGTACTTATAGTAGTAAAGCATATTATGATGTAAAAGTACAAGGAGAAGCTTGTGTTTATTCTGAAATTTTAAGCCCATCAAAACCACCAATAGTAATGTTAGATGGTTGCAATCCTTTGGAAAGTGTAGACCAAATAGAATGCACAGTCCCCACTTGCCCCGCCCCCGTCAATGGGCAACGAGCAGCGGCCGATTGTACGCAAACCGTATCGCTGACACCCGCCCCTGGTCAAGCCGAGCCACGCCCCAAAGGTTCTGAAGGCGGTGATGGCAAATCAACGTATGATTTAATCGCCAAAGTCACCGAAGGCAACCAGCCCAAAGCAGGCATGG
>JBEDNN010000076.1:0-5338 GCA_041170585.1 Pseudomonadota bacterium
GTAACAACACCATTAACGAACTAAACAAAGCATATTGTGTGGCACTATAGCCACGGCTCGTTAAGCTGGACATATAGGCAATAAATGCCGCTGTAGCAACGCCTGTAGCAAAGTTATCCGCAGAAATCACGCCTGCTAATGCCCAATATTTTCAAACCGTTTTATAGTTTCATCACCGCTAATATTTCTGACTTTAATTCTTAAAGGTTTTTTATCACTAGTAATTTTGCCATTCCAATAATGTTTTGATTTTATGCCATTGCTAGTAACATAACCGAGTTTATCAATTTTAATTTCGATGCTGCTATGCCATTGACCTTGGGTATTTTCACAATCAAGGGCAATCAGTTCAATCAGTTCCAAACCTTCTTCACTGATATTGATAGGGTTAAATATTTTGCCTTTAGCAATGGATTGTAAATGTCTTTTTTGATTAAACTCACCAATTTTTTGAATTAAACGATCGCTAATAAATGTATTTATGTCTGTTTCGTAACCGTCTTTAGTTTTAGTAGTTTTAAATTCTATAACATCTTCAATCACTACATCGTGCAGTAGGTTTTTTAAATCTTTAAGTTCCACTTCAATGGCTGTAGCATTGTTGTCTGTAATGAATTTTTCTAATGCTTTTTGATTGTCAATGTCTATGTAATACACGATTATTTTTTTGATATTGTCGGGTAATTGTTGTAATTCTTGGTTAATTATTTCATTTATTTTAGGAATATCTAGTACTTTTTCTTGAGTATTTAATAAATTAGGCACATAAACAGGAACAAGTCCCTTTTGTGCTGTGCCTATCGTACCCAACCAGTATTGACTAATACCTTCTATGGTGTGGGTTTGCAAACCCGGAATCAGTGTTGCGAGTTTATCCATGGTTTGTTGTGGGTTACGGAACAAGCTTACACCGTCTTTTATTTCTAATATTTGAAAATTAGCTTTCGCTGCTTTTAATCGGTCTCTGACGGTTTGAATACTATTTATCCCAATATCTACGTGAATAAATTTCCTTCCCAAGTCATTAGCAACTTTTGCGGTTACGCCGCTGCCACCGAAAAAGTCGGCGACTATCATTTCTTTGTTTGATGACGCTTTGATTATGCGTTGTAAAAGTTTTTCTGGTTTTTGAGTGGCGTATCCTAATCTTTCTGGGTCTTGTTGTTGTAAATGACTGAGATTCCATACATCATCGGGAGTAACGTATTCATCTTCGTAGTATTTGTAGATTTTGTCATTAGACTTAATTGAAAAATAGGCACGCCCATCTTCATCAATACCTTTTTTCATATTATTACGTTTTTTCGCCCCTCGTAATTCGCCAATATCTTCAGCGTCAAACGTATAGTCAGCATTTTTAGAATACCAATAAATATTATCATGCTTTTTAGCGAAAAATTTTTCAGGTCTGCCGCCACTTTCGTACTTCCATATTATTTCATTTAAAAATTTATCTTGTCCAAACACTTCGTCCATTAATATTTTTACATAATGTCCAATATTTGAATCCAAATGCACATAAATACTGGCAGTATCACTCATTACACTTTTAATTGCCATCAAATTTTCGTACATCCAATTCAAATAATCTTCTTTTTTCCAAATATCGCCGTACATCTTTTCTTCAAACGCTTTCAGTTCATCAATGTCCATTTCTTGTTCAGCGGCGGCTACTTTTTCCGCTAATTTAGGATTTTTACGAATATAAACTTTTTTAGCATAATCTGCACCACTGGCAAAAGGCGGGTCTATGTACACCAAATCTACGGTAATGCCTTGCTCTTTCAAATAAGCACAAGCCGAAATACATTCGCCACGAATTACTAAATTGTCTGATTTTTCGCCCACTGTTTCCAATAGTTCTGTTTCATAGTAAGGCATTCCTCGTTTGATACGGTCATAAACGGTATCGTTTTCACGGTAACGCAATACCCGTTGTGTGCGAGTAATATTGTTTAATATGGCTTGACCTTCAACGGTATTTGGATAATAGGGGATATATTTTATGGGCATTTTTAATGTTTATAATCTGTGTTTGTTTGAATCCTGCTTATCCTTTAATTTTAATAATCCTGATTCTAAAGTGTATTTATATATTTTTAATGCCAGAATCAGGATTTACAAAATTTTAGGATTAATAAGATTATTTAGGTTTTCAATCCTGCTTATTCTTTAATCTTTAAAAAACTGGTTTAACTTATTATTTAGTTTTGTAATATTCGCGGCTATGTTTTTACTGTCTTCTATATACAAAAAATCAAAGCGTTGGTAGCCAAATTTTTCTTGATTAAAGTTTAAAAAATCAGTTTCTATATAACGCTTCTTTTTTTGAAAAACGGTGTCTTCTGCATACAAAGCCCCTTTGGTTTCTATCAACAAAGCTTTATGAATTTTATCTTGAGCTGTTCGCTTAATGATTAAAAAATCAGTGGTGTATTTACCAATGTTTTTCCAATATTTCCCTTCTTTAGCAAAGCAGTTAATGACAAACTCGGTTAAACCTCTTTCACCGTTATAGTAAATTTCTAAATTTTTTTGCTTAAATTCAGTGAGTTGTAAAGTTTTTTCAAATATTTGCATCTCTAAACCGCTACTGCCACTACCACCAAAATTGTAGGGTAAATAGTGAAAAGCGTTGTTTTTGGATTTTACGGTGGCTGAATATTCAAATTGAGTTTGGTAGTTGTCAAATGCAGGGATAAAGTTATGCATTCCTTGCGATTCCAAAGTTTGAGTCAATAGTTTATGAGCGTCTTGTATGCTATTTAAATCAGCATTAAGCGGTGCATTGCTTTTATCTAATTCCAAAATCTTCTTCGTATCTGCTTCATTTGGATAAAGGTTTAGATTTTTTTCTACATCTGTCAATTTAGAAGCAATGAGTAATTCAGCTTGTTTAGGAATAACTTCAGTCGTGGTTTGTAAGTCTCGTTTAATACTAAAAGCGACACGAATTTTAGACTGTATCTGATGTAAATCATACAGTTCATTAAAAAAACGACTACCATTTTTCTCAAAAGAAACGGTTGCAAACAACTCGCTTAGCTCTGTGTCATACTGATGCAATTGCGGCTGTGAAATCAAACCAAAACTGTGTCGGCTCATCTCAAAAAGCCACTGCTTGTAGTTAGCATAAACCCTACCTGTTTGATAAATACTATCAATAGTCCCCGTATCAATATTGGACAGTTCACTGGTAATAATTAAAGCCGAAGCCTTGTAATCCTCTATATTGTTTATGATGGCTTTTAATTTAGCTGTTGTATTGGTTGTTTTTTCTTCATCTATGCTTTGATAGGTAACTTTCATTTGATAAAAATCCACTATTGGCAATTGCAAATAATCCATACGGCTATGGCGTTCAACCCTATCCGCTGTAGCCATTCGTTTAGTATTATTTAAATCATCAATACTGCTATTTTGCTCTTGTTTTAACTGTTTGTTTAGCGTATCGGCATTGTCTTTATTCAACCAAATTAAAGCGGTTTCCTCGGTTTCTTTGTCTACTTGACGTAAACATCTGCACGCCGTTTGTAGTACCATATTTTGCGGACTATCGCCTTTTTGCGACAAAATGACCGCCGTTAAACTGGGGCAATCCCAGCCTTCTTTACCGACTTGTACTAAAAGAATATACCGCTTTTTTGAAATCGCTAAATCTAATGAACGAAACGCTAATTCATTTTCTTTAGGTAGCGTATACCGTGTATTGCCCCCGTGAAATTTTAGAATCTCGGCAGGGTTTATATTTAATTCACTGGTCAAAAACGGATAAATCTCTTCTTCCAAAACGGCGATATTACTGCAATAAATCGCAATTTTTGCGATAGCTCCATTTTTATAAATAGTCTTTTTATAGCGTGTATCAAAATCTTCAATACCGCTTTTAATGATTTGAAAGCGGTCAAGATTTTGTCCAATTTTGACTGTGGGCGTTTTTAAGAATTTTTTAATCGCCGTAACTAAGGGATAATAATAAACTGTATTGCTTATTTGTGAAAATTTAAAAGCATAATTGCCTGCTTTGATTGTTTCAGTGCCTTGTAAATAGGGCGTTCCCGAAAAACCTATAACCGTTGTAATATTACCTTTACTGTACCAATAATTAACCGCTTGTCGTAGTTTAATATCATTAGTTGCCGCGTGATGAACCTCATCTATCAAAATGCTTAAATTTGGAATTTTGCCCAATAAGCTTTTTAAATCATTACTGGTGTCTTTTTTTTCATCATCTGTCTCTAACTGGATTTGAGCATTAAACTTAAAGCTTTCTAAAATTACTTTTTCGGCATTGACAACAAATACTTGCCCAAAAGGATTAGGCAAACACGCATTGACTGTTTGTGCGTTCGGATTTCTTGCTTTATTACTTTTTTTAGCCGATTTTTGTTCATCTAAAATATCAAATTTTAATAACTTTTTCAAATTTGACGCGAACGGTTCAGGAGTAACCCACGAAGGGTCAAAATTTAAAATAGTTTTTAGACTGGGAACAATGGAAGATTTTAAGCCCGATGGAATCAGTACCAAAAAATTATGTGCAAAAGCTTTATTTTCAGGGTCTTTATCGGCAAAATATAAATCTAAATAAATAAAAGCCGCCATCAAAAAAGTTTTGCCTGCCCCCATAGGCAAACTCATTAAATAATCGGCATAACTGACATTATAAAATATGCTTTTTATAATGATTTCATAATTTAGTTCAGTCGGATTATTAACAATTTCATTTTCTAAGCCTAGTATTTTGTGTTGCTTGGCAAAATCATACACAGCATAAGCATTTTTATTGTTAGTTAAATAGTCTCTGGTGTTTTGATTAATATTTAATACGGCTAAATCAGTGTGTTTAATAAAAAACCCCTCTGAAAACAATTGCCACAGCGGTTTATTTTGACCTTGAATTTTTAAAAATAAATAAGTTTCAATGGCTTCAATTTGCGTATCACGCAACTGCCCTTTGTCGCGAATGTACCGTATTAAATCAATAATAGTGCAGCCATCAGAGTGTAGCCATTTATTTTTTTTATCTTGTACGGTAGTATGAAACATTATTTTTTATTTAATTGTATTTAATATTTGATATTTTATATTTATCAATCAGACATCTTAGCTTGATGGCTTGCTAAAGCCACTAACAACAATACAGGTACGCCCAATAAAGCGGTAGCAAAGAAAAAATCAGAATAGCCTATCATATCAACTGCTTTACCAGAAAACCCTGCTAATAATTTTGGTAACAACACCATTAACGAACTAAACAAAGCATATTGTGTGGCACTATAGCCACGGCTCGTTAAGCTGGACATATAGGCAATAAATGCCGCTGTAGCAACGCCTG
>JBEDNN010000077.1:0-6598 GCA_041170585.1 Pseudomonadota bacterium
TGGCATTGCTACTTTAATATGGTTAAGTCGTATATTTATAATATTTTCTTAGCAAAAATAAGGCTTATTTTAGATAAAAAATACAAAAACTATTTTTAAGTAGCAATACCATATATTTTATATAAATCCCCCAACAAAAAAGCAAAAAACAATTAATAAAACCAGCTTTTCATTTTTTTAAGTGTACTCTTAATAAAATCGGTAGTGTCTACAGCCTGTACGGGTGCTACTGGCGGAGTCTCTATAATTTGTTTTTTTGCATCTTCTAATAACCCCATAACAGTAGAAAAACGCGGATTACGTACAATGTCAGCGAAACTACCTGTATACTGCGGAACACCGATTCGGACAGGCCGTGCAAATACATCTTCGGCTAACTCCTGCATACCAGGCATTAAAGAAGACCCCCCTGTTAATACTACCCCAGAAGATAACAAATGCTCACAACCAGATTGTTGAATTACTTTTTGAATGATTGAAAACAACTCTTCAACACGGGGTTCAATCACTGATGATAAATTTTGACGGCTTATCATACGAGATTCTCTATCGCCGCCCAAACCAGGTACTTCTAAGCGTTCATCAGAATTAACCAAATCTCTTTTTGCAACACCCCAACGAATTTTTAAATCTTCTGCTTCAGCAGTCGGCGTACGCAATGCCATTGCAATATCATTAGTAATGTGGTCACCAGCAACAGGAATAACGGCAGTATGCCGAACTGCACCCCCTGAAAAAATAGCGATATCAGTAGTGCCGCCACCAATATCAATCAATACAACCCCTAAATCTTTCTCGTCTCGCGTTAATACTGCTGTAGCTGACGCCAGCGGTTGCAAACTGACATCAGCTACTTGTAACCCACAACGTGTAATACATTTAACAATATTGGTTACAGAACTAACCGCACCAGTAACAATGTGTACTTTTACTTTTAGCCGTACACCCGCCATTCCCATTGGATCAGAGACACCTTCTTGATTATCTACTACATACTCTTGTGCAATAGCGTGTAACACCTGCATCTCGCTGCCAATCGGTATCGCTTTTGCTGTTTCTAAGGCACGATCCATATCACTTTTTGTAACTTCTTGATCGCTAATAGCAACAACACCTTCACTATTAGAGGATTTAATATGCCCGCCTGCTACACCTGTCCATACTAGAGAAAATTGTTTTTCAGACATTAACTGTGCTTCTTTAATGGTCGCATTAATGGCTTCCACTGTTGCATCAATATTAATGACCATACCCTTGCGCATACAGCCGTTACTGGACTGTTGTCCAATACCACACACTTGTATAGCACCATTCGATAAAACATTAGCAACGACAATAATAATTTGTGAAGTACCAATATCTAAGGCTACAATTTGTGAATCAAGTGGTTGAGTAGAGGGAGGGAAGTGGGGCGTTTGCACTGACACGTATTTATTATGGTTCACGTTAAATATTCAGTTAAATGATAAATTAAATTAATACATAATTGTAAATAAAACAAAAAAATTGATAAAGTATTTGATAAGATATTTTAGATAATTAACATATTAAAAAAATAATATATTAAAAAATAATAATATATTAAACAATATACATAATGTACATTATGGATAAGCATTGCTAACAGCGTACCCATTAGGGTAACGTAAATCAATCCGAGAGTAAGGTTTAAGACTAGCTGCCTGTTGAGCAGTGGCCCAAGTATTAACCCACCGATTAATCCGCATTTTTATATTAGGTTGTAAGTCATCACGCCCAATTTCTAACACAATATTGTTTGATAACACGGCTGTCCAAGCTCGTCTTTCTGAAAAATATAACTGGCGTACAGACAGTTTTTTAGGTGAAAGCCACTGATTCAATAAGTGAAAATGTGTCTGTATCGTATCAATATCATCTTTATCACCATAAAACTGCGGTAAATTTTGCCATGCATCAGCCCCTTTTAAAACACCTAAAAATAATTCACCATAAACATTAACCAGTAAATCATCATTTAGTTTTGCTACGGGCTGATGTTCTTCAACAACAACCCATAGACGGTTTGGCCAAACACGCCGTACCACCACGTGTCTAACCCAAGGATTGTCTTGAAAAAGTTGCTGCACTGTGCCTAAGTCTACAGTAAAAAAATTACCTTTTATTCTAGGCATTAATTGGTGTTTAACTATTTTAGCCTGTTGATGCGATATATCAGCTGAACCTCGCATACCAGTCACAACTAATTCTTTAATATTAAACCACGGGTGACGTTGTACCCACGAGCTTCCAGTAATGACTATCAAAGACAAAGCACCGACCAGCATTAATACTGCCAGTACATTTAGTACAGCAGGTTTATTCCAACACGATAGCCACCACAGTTTAAGCATAAATAATTTATATTAATTTATATTAATTTACATTAATTTATTAATTTTTTAATGTGGCGGTAGAAGCAATCAAGCAACATAATTGTTCATAGTTTAAACCAATTTGGTTAGCAGCCATTGGCACTAAAGAATGACTAGTCATACCCGGTGAAGTATTAACTTCTAATAAGTATGGTACTAGATCGCTCGTATTCGTATTTATTTGTAGCATCACATCAATACGTCCCCAACCTTCACAGCCAATGCTATCAAATGCATCAATAGCCAATTGTTGAATACGTTCAGTTAATTCAGATGATAACTGTGCAGGCACTTCGTAACGAACATCATCTGAAAAATATTTATTATGAAAATCATAGTTACCTTGTGGAGCAACTATCTCAATAATAGGCAAGGCTTGAGTACGGCCATTAATACGCAATAATGCTACAGTCACTTCACGGCCTGTAATAAATTGTTCAGCCAGTGATTCATTAGAGCAAGCAAGCGATTTTGCCCAAGCAGCAGGCACTTCTTGTGCATGTTTGACATGACTAAACCCTAATGAAGAACCTTCACGTATTGGTTTAACTGCAATTTCCCCTAATTCTATTTGTGCAGTTAATAAATCAGTTTCGCTGCGTATATAGCGATAATTAGGTGTTGAAAGACCATCGGCTAACCAAATGCGCTTAGTCATTATTTTATCCATAGCAATGCTACTTGCCATAACACCACTACCTGTATAAGGTATTTTCAATAATTCTAGTACACCTTGAATGCAGCCATCTTCACCATAACGGCCGTGTAAGCATAGCATTGCACGGTTTGCTTGAAGGGCTATTAACTCTGAAATAGTTTGTATTGCCGGATCAAAAGCAACCGCATTGACACCCGCTGCTTTTAAGGCAAGTAATACGCCATTACCTGACAATAAAGAAATTTCACGTTCACCAGATAGACCGCCCATTAATACAACTACTTTTCCTAAAGTACTGGGATTAATGGTTGGAAAATTAACAGAATTAAACTGTTGAGGGCTAATATTTTGATGCGTGGTATAAGTCATAGCAATTTAGTATAAGTAGGTAAAAAATATATAGAACGTATATAAAAATATAGATAATATGTAAAAAAATATTATAGGTAATGTTATTGGCTAAATGACTAAAATAACTAAAATGATTGATGAGTACTGTATGGTGATGCAATTTTATTGTTTTTAGCATTTAATACTTGAAGTTGCTGAACAGTTTCACTGCAACTTGCACCAATGCTTCCTGCACCCATACAAATAACTACATCACCTGATTGCACTGTATTTAAAATAATGTGCGGTAAATCATGAATAGATTCAACAAACTGAGGTTCAATAACCCCCGCTACTCGAATAGCCCGTGTCAATGCACGGCCATCAGCCGCTACGATAGGTGTTTCGCCTGCAGCATATACTTCAGTTAAAAGCAAGACATCGGCTGTACTACAGATACGTACAAAATCCTCAAAACAATCGCGGGTACGGCTATAACGGTGTGGTTGAAAGGCTAAGACTAATCTACGATTTGGGAATGCACCGCGTACTGCTGATAAAGTCGCTGCCATTTCTACAGGGTGGTGGCCATAGTCATCAATTAACTCAAAAGTTGCATCACAGTCTTTTAACTGCTTATTATTGTCTTCGTTAATATTACTAATACTATTATTGTTATTACTGTTATTACTGTTATTAATATTGTTATAAACAAACTGCTGCGGAATTTTATGCGTACCATAGCGCTGAAAACGCCGATCTACCCCTGTAAACTCTTGTAATGCAGTTTGAATCCCTAAATCATCAAACTCAAGTTCTGTTGCCAAAGCAATGACTGACAAAGCATTGCGTACATTGTGTAAGCCTGCACAGTTTAAAACAATGGGTAAGTCAATTGAATCTTTACGTTTGACTGTAAAGTGCATAGTTGCCCCCACAGCACGCACATCAATCGCACGAATATCTGCTAAATCACTTAAACCGTAGCTAATAACAGGGCGTTGTATTTTATCCAAAATTGCTTGTACCCCTGCATCATCAATACATACAATTGCCGTACCATAAAAAGGCATTTTATGTAAAAAATCTACAAAAGCTTGCTTCAATTTATCATAACTATGTTCATAAGTATCCATGTGGTCTTGGTCAATATTAGTAATGATAGCCATTACAGGCAATAACTTTAAAAAGCTAGCATCAGATTCATCAGCCTCTACAACAATATACTCACCTTTACCTAATTGAGCATTGGCCCCAACACTGTTTAATTTGCCACCAATAACAAATGTAGGGTCTTTACCACAGGCTGCAAATACACTGGCAGCCAACGAAGTAGTGGTTGTTTTACCGTGAGTACCTGCAATTGCAATGCCTTTAAATGCACGCATTAACTCCGCTAACATCACGGCTCTGGGGACAACTGGAATACGTTGTGCTTTAGCTTGTAATACTTCAGGATTATCGGCAGTTACTGCCGTTGAAGTGACTACACAATCTACATTTAATACATGGTCAGCGTGATGCCCAAACACAATATTTAAACCTAAGTTTTGTAGCCGTTGTGTGGTGTTAGACACCATTTTATCTGACCCGCTAACAATATAGCCTTGGTTATGTAGTACTTCGGCAATACCACTCATTCCAGCCCCACCAATACCTACAAAGTGAATAGATTTAATTGCGTGTTTCATATTTTTAAAATTTAAAATTAATATTTATTATCTATAATTTATTATCTATAATTTATTGTTTATTGTTTATTGTTTATTGTTTATTGTTTATACTGACTTTAATAAGGTACGTTCAATAATTTGAACAACAGCTTGTGTTGAGTTTGAATAGCTTAAATTGTGTGCGGCTTGTGCCATCACTGTTAATTGTTGTCGGTTTAATGTATGTAAAGTTGTCGCCAAAAAATTAGGCGTTAAATGTGCTTGCGGTATGTGGATACCCGCCCCATGCTTGGCTAAATACATAGCATTACCTTCTTGATGACGCGTAGTACTGGCTATTAACGGGACTAAAATAGCAGAAATACCTGCGGCACATAACTCACTAATAGTTATTGCACCTGCACGACAAATAACAACATCAGCCCATTGATAAGCAGCTGCCATATCGTCAATAAATGGCACAACTGTCGCGGTAATACCCTGTGTTGTATAGTTTTTTTGTGCATACTCTAATTGTTTTGAACCACTTTGATGCCAAATATTAGGCAACATATTACCCGATAGTAAAGACGTATTTTGTTGTTGATTGAGCAATGAAGCCCATATTGCTATGGCTGCGGGTACTTGTTCATTTAAAACTTGTGCGCCTAAGCTACCACCTAATATTAAAATATTTAAACCACCCGTTCGCGATGTGTAGCGTAACTCAATCGGCGAAGCAGTCATTAAAGTGGCAATCTCCTTACGAATTGGATTGCCCGTAACAATCGCATTACTAAGTTTAGAAGCTGACCCCTCAAATCCGCAGCAAATAGTAGTTGCTAACTTTGCCAAGCTTTTATTGGACAATAATAAATCGGCATCAGCATTGACTAAAACTAAAGGTATTTTTAATATCCACGCTGCCCAAGCAGCAGGTATACAAATATAACCACCCATACCAACTAAAATAATATTAGACAAATTATCTTTGTTTAAATTATCTTTGTTTAAATTATTTTTGTTTAAATTATTTTTGTTTAAATTATTTTTATTAATTAAATTTAAGCGAGTTTGATGAGAACGCATTAAACGAATACATTTTATCCAAGCGGTTAGTAAATGCCAAACTCCTTTAACAAGACCTAAAACACCTTTACCACGTAAACCTGCAAAATTTAATTGATTCAGCAAGATATTTGTAGGCGGCACTAAAGTATTTTCCATACCTTTTTGAGTGCCAATCCATTCAATATGCCAGCCTTGTTTTTTTAATTGTGCAGCAATTGCCAAACCTGGAATAATATGTCCGCCAGTGCCTGCTGCTGCAATAAACGCTAGTGATGGCGATGGTACACAGTTTTTTTCAGGTAAACTCATTTTGTAATATTAAAATTTTATAAAAACAGTTAGCAAAGTTACAGATGTAAATCAGTATTAAAGAAGTTAAACAATTGGTATTGCTACTTAAAAATAGTTTTTGTATTTTTTATCTAAAATAAGCCTTATTTTTGCTAAGAAATTATTATAAATATACGACTTAACCATATTAAAGTAGCAATGCC
>JBEDNN010000078.1:0-15832 GCA_041170585.1 Pseudomonadota bacterium
AATTTACGGTAATGTTAAATTTTAACTTTTACAGTATTTATGTTGGTATATTGTCTTGTTGATTTTACTAATTATTTCTTAATTATTAAATTTCTTTTATCAGTGATATTTGAACATTACCAAAAAATTTACTATCAAATTTAATATCACTTTTTAAAGGATTTTTTTAATAATCAGGTATGGCTGATTCTGTGTAATAATCGATTTGATTTTTCAGCTTTAACTGGTCAAACTGGGCTTTAACCCAGTCATTGATATGGTCTTCAAGGGTATATTTTTGTGTGGGGTGTGTTATTAAATAATTTGAAATAATAGTGAATAATACAAAGCATTAACTAAATATTAACTAAACATTAATTAATACTTTGCACTACGAAAGAAATAATTAAACCTTGATAACAAAGGTGTTTTGTTTAAAAGTACAGTGAAATACAAAATAGATTTTTCAAGTGATACTGTAGACCTATACTATTTTTGAGTAGTAATATTTTCTATTTAAAATATAAAAATCAAATATGTATAAAAAATATCATTTATAATAATGAACCATATGGCATTTGATAAAAAATATGACTATTAATAGCAATCCAGCAAAAAGACTTCTTAAATCAGAACTAATAAAAAAAGGAATATCTAGTAAAAAATTAACAATATTACTAAATAATAATGGATTTATTGAAACTAATGCTAGCGTGGCTAATAAAATTAGTCGTGGTAATTTTAGTGCTGATTTTTTTCTAAATTGTCTTTATGCTATTCAATGTACCTCTCTTATAATTGAAATACTCAATGTAGAATCGTCTCATAGTAATCAAATGATATCGCATCTACCTAGTAAAATATGAAAAATAAATTAAAATTTATTGACTTATTCGCTGGTCTTGGTGGTATTCGTTTAGGTTTTGAGCAAGCCTGTCAAGACAGAGGAATTGAAACTGAATGTGTTTTGACTTCTGAAATTAAACCTTATGCAATTCAAACATTAAAACATAACCATCATCATGAAAATTTTGTTGGCGATATTTTTCAAGTCAAAAATGAGGATATTCCACCATTTGATTTTTTATTTGGTGGTTTTCCTTGTCAGCCATTTAGTGCAAGTGGAAAACGCAACGGTTTTGCCGATACAAGAGGAAATTTATTTTTTGAAATAGCACGAATTATAAAGCATCATCAACCCAAGGGATTTATCCTTGAAAATGTTGAGGGTTTAGTAAAAAACAATTTAGAAAATAAACACGATAAAATTGGTAAAGCTTTAAAGAGTATTTTAAATAAGCTTGAAAATGAACTAAATTATCAGGTGTCTTGGAAAGTGTTAGATAGCGTTGATTTTGGCGTTCCACAGTCAAGAAAAAGAGTTTTTATTGTAGGTACAAAAGATAAAAAAGTATCATTAGACAATTTTGAACCAACTTTCAAAGTTTTGAAAGATATATTAGAGAATGGTAAACCGACAATGAATACGGCTTTTACTAAAAAATTACTTTCACGTTTTACGATTGAGGAACTTTATGGAAAGTCAATAAAAGATAAACGAGGTGGTGAAAATAATATTCATAGTTGGGATATCGGTATCAAAGGTGAATGCTCAAAAGACCAAATAAATTTATTGAATAAACTTTTTAAAGAGCGTAGAAAAAAGCAATGGGCAAGTGAAATTGGTATTGATTGGATGGACGGAATGCCTTTAACTTTAAATCAAATTGAATCATTTTTTCCTGCCAAAAATTTATTTGAGAATATTGATGTAAAGGCACTTTTAGATGATTTAGTTGAAAAAGGATATATAAAATTTGAATACCCAAAAAAATTGATTACAGAAAAGACAGCAAACGGTGTAGTCACTTCTCGTATTTATGATGAAACAAAACCAAAGGGCTACAATATTGTGTCTGGAAAACTAAGTTTTGAAGTAAATAAGATTCTAAACCCACTTGAAATTGCACCAACTTTGGTCGCAACTGATATGATTAAAATAGCGGTTCCTGATGGTAAAGGGATTAGAAAGCTAACAATAAGAGAAGGATTAAGAATTTTTGGTTATCCCGAAAATTACGAAATTCCTGTCAAAGAAAGTTTAGCATTTGATTTGTTGGGAAATACTGTTGTCGTTCCTGTTATCAAAGCCGTTGCAGAAAGAGTTTTAATTTCTTTGGAAAAGCTTCATAATACGGAATGTTAAAAATTGAAAATGCAGAAATTAGAGTTTAATCCCTGTGTTTTTAAAATATGTTTTCTTTACGTTCTCTAACCAATTTTCGCTGTAACTTTCTGTACTGTGTGAATATTTTTTAAGCGTTTCAGAAATTGCATTTAAAAAAACCATTTTATTCTCAAAAGGTTGATATTGAAGTCTTTTAGAATACCAAGTGCAGGGCCTAATATTGTAAATTTGCCCTCTTTTTACTTGCATTTTTATTGGATCTTCTCCTGATGAACTTGTCATTTCCCACACTTTTTTAAGCCAAACATTATCAATTGATAGTTCAGAATTTATCATTCTATAACTAAAAATTAAATAATCAGCCTCAATTCTTTCTGGAATTCTCAAAAGCGAAGTGCAGTAGCTATCAAAATTTGCAATGTCAAATGCTGGACTTGCATCTGCATTAAAAGTTTTCAATTCTAAAAAACCTAAATTTGAGCTTTCTGTTAATAAAAAATCAGGGAACTCTTGTGTATTTTTTGGTTGTCTAAAATAGAAATTCTTTTGCTTTAACCATTCACTAAGCCATTCTTGAAGTAGGTCACCAATTGCGTCTTTGCCGTTGTACTTTGCAGAAACCCCACCAAGTACAATTTCAATCCTTCCAATTTGTTCTTTTATTTTAAACTCAATTAATAATTCATCGTAAATTTCTTTAGCAGTTACTTTTTTAAAACTGTTCATTTAAATCCTTATTTATAAGAAAGCCTTGGTTAAGATTATTTTTGCAAGAAATAGTCCAAATTTATCAATTTTATACCATAAGAATTATTTTATAAAAGCAATTTATTTTCAATAATAACAAAAACCGTATTATCCCGGTATTTCGTTAAACTAAAATTAGGCTTACCAAAGTTGGTTTTATTACGTGTTTTAGCCCCGCCTTGCAAGGCAGCTTTAAGATAATCAGGTATGGCTGATTCTGTGTAATAATCGATTTGATTTTTCAGCTTTAACTGGTCAAACTGGGCTTTTACCCAGTCATTGACATGGTCTTCAAGCGTATATTTTTGTGTGGGGTGTGTCATTAAATAATTTGAAATAATAGTGAATAATACAAAGCATTAACTAAATATTAACTAAACATTAATTAATACTTTGCACTACGAAAGAAATAATTAAACCTTGATAATATCTAGAATATGGGCAGTTATATCTGATACCGCGATATTCGTTGCTTTATCAGCGCGGCGGTGTTGATATTCTACAATGCCATCTTTTAAACCACGGTCACCCATCGTAATGCGGTGTGGTACACCGATTAACTCCCAGTCAGCAAACATAATTCCAGGGCGTTCGCCACGGTCATCTAATATGACATCAATTTTATGGGCTATTAATGTTTGGTACAGTGTTTCTGCGGCTGTTTTAACCGCTTCGCTACGGTCTATGCCAACGGCACAAATCACTACGGTAAATGGGGCGATACTATCAGGCCAAATCATGCCTTTAGCATCGTGGTTTTGTTCAATTGCGGCGGCGGGTAAACGGGTAATACCAATGCCATAACAACCCATTTCAAACGGTTTAGGGCGACCGTCTATGTCTAAAAAAGTGGCTTTCATTATGGCACTGTATTTAGTGCCTAAATAAAAAACATGACCGACTTCAATGCCGCGTTCAATCGCTAATATGCCCTTGCCGTCTGGAGAAGCATCACCTGCGACAACGTTGCGAATATCGGCGATTAAGTCAGGTTCAGGTACATCACGCCCCCAGTTTACGCCCGTTAAATGATATCCTACTTCATTCGCACCGCATACCCAGTCAGTCATAACGGCGACTTCACGGTCGGCAATCACGGGCAATGAATTGGGTTTATTGACTATGCCTAAGTAACCCGGTTGGCAGTTAAAATGGGCGATAATCTCGGCTTCATTTGCCAACCTAAACCCTGCCAAACCCTCAAGTTTGCTGACTTTGGTGTCGTTCATAGTGTGGTCGCCACGCAACAATAACAAATGTAATCGCGTTTTTAATTCGTTTTTATCGTTTTTATCGCTATTGTTGTTATCATTTTTATCATTTGGTACATCGTTTGCTAAGACTATTAGTTTAACGATTGTATTGAGTGGCAGATTTAAAAACGCAGCGACTTCTTCGCAGCTGGTTTTATCAGGTGTCGCTATTTTTGCCAGCGTCTGGCTTGCATTGCCCCTTGAAGCGGGTGGCAATGTGGTGGCTTTTTCCATATTGGCGGCATATTGACTATTTGCACAATACACAATGGCATCTTCACCTGTGGCAGCAATCACTTGAAACTCTTCGCTTTTATCGCCCCCGATTGCCCCACTATCGGCGGCAACCGCACGGTAATTTAAACCAAAACGGTCAAAAATACGGCGATAGGTATTTGCCATAGTGTCATAACTGGCGTGTGCAGCCGTTGCATCACGGTCAAAGCTATAGGCATCTTTCATGGTAAATTCGCGTCCACGCATTAAGCCAAAACGTGGGCGGCGTTCATCGCGAAACTTAGTTTGAATTTGATAAACATTTTTAGGCAACTGTTTATAACTTTTAAACTCTTGGCGTGCCATATCGGTGACGACTTCTTCGCTGGTCGGTTGTAATACAAAATCACGCCCATGGCGGTCTTTGATACGCAATAACTCTGCACCCATTGCTTCAAAACGGCCCGTTTCTTGCCATAAATCAGCGGGTTGCACCACTGGCATAGTCATTTCAATCGCCCCAGCACGGTTCATTTCTTCACGCACAATCGCTTCTACTTTACGAATAACCCGTAAACCCAGCGGCATATAACTATAAATACCCGCATTAATTTTTTTAATCATACCAGCACGAATCATGAGTTGTTGGCTCACAATATCAGCATCGGCAGGGGCTTCTTTAAGGGTAGAAATATGAAATTGACTGGCACGCATAAGAATCTTTCAAAAAAGTTATATATTAAAAATATAGTTTTATTACTAAGCCTAAAATACCAAGCCTTAAATATTAAATTTAAGGTGCTAACAGTGTTAATACCATTTGTCTTTTAGCTAAATCGGGTAAATGCTTACGCCATTGCCCCACTGCACGGGTGTGGTTATACGCCATAGGTGAAGTTAAATCTAAAGCAATGCCTAATAAAGTATTGGGCTTGCACGTTTGTAAAATGGCATCAACTAAAGCAACATTACGATAAGGCGTTTCAATCATTATTTGGGTTTGCGACTCTAATTTAGAACGGGTTTCTAGTTCAATAAGCCGAATTTTACGTGCGGTAGACTCTTGTGGCACATAACCCACAAAAGCAAACGATTGCCCATTTAAACCACTGGCCATTAATGCCAATAGTAATGATGAAGGGCCTACGTGGGCGATGACTTCAATACCCGCAGCATAAGCAGCTCGGACTAATAAAGCACCAGGGTCAGCCACGGCTGGACAGCCTGCTTCGGATAGTAATGCCAGCTCATGCCCCGCTAATATAGGCGATAATAATTGTTGCCAATCGTGTGCTTGTGGTTCACGCGGTATCTCTGTAATGTGTAAATCAGTAATCGCGGTATTTAAGCCTAAAGTTGCCAACATACGGCGGGCAGTACGGGCATTTTCTACCACAAAATGACGCGTACGGTGTAATACCGCTAAAGCATCAGTTCCGTGCGTTTGTGCAAATGAGACGCTATTGTCCATCAGCAAAGGCACTGGCATTAAATGCAATGCGACGCGGTGAATCGTTAAAAGATTGGGTGAAGGCATCATAAAAATGTTAAAAATTCATAAAAATAAAAACCGTTATACGGTGTATCCAGCGTAATCCAGTACGTTATAGCCTAGTTCACTTAACAATTTGACGGTTAATATTAAAGGTAAACCAATCTGGCTGGTCGGGTCATCACTATGAATATATTCACACAAAGCAATGCCTAAGGTTTCGCTTTTACAGCTGCCTGCACAGTCATAAGGTGTATCTAAACGAAGGTAATGATTGATAGCAGCATCACTTAATAATTTGATTTTGACATCAACAACACTGATTCCAGTGCGAATGTTTGCGGTATTTCCTATGCCTTGAACAACCGCAACTGCGGTTATAAACTGCATCGTTTTACCACGCATTTTTTGTAGCATTGCTACGGCATTGTCGTGCGTATGCGGCTTGCCTAGGGCTTCACCTTGCAAGTCTAATACTTGGTCTGAACCAATAATAAATGCACTGGGATAATATTGAGCAACGGCATGGGCTTTAGCCAATGCCAAGCGTTTAGCGATATTTAAAGGGGTTTCCTTGGGTAAAGCAGTTTCATCAACGGCGGGTGCATAGCAAGAAAACGGCACACGCAAACGGCTGACAAGTTCTTTACGATAAGGCGAAGTGGAGGCTAAAATTAATTGTGGAATAAACATTGATGCGTTACTGTTAAATATAAAATTGAATGCGACATTGATAAGCGACATTGATAATAGTTAAAAAATTAAACGACTAAAAAAATATAATATATAAAATATAAAAATATAAAAATATAAAAACAGTCGCGTAAAATACCGTATGAACTCAATTTTACAAGCCAATACCTCAATCATCTCAATGTCAATGTCTTCTGTCGTTGATTTAAACACATTTTGTGATACTGCCCAAAGCTTGGCAGCACAACAAACACCGCCTAATTGTTTTGAATGGCTTAATGATTATGTTGAAGGGCATTTACAACCCGTAGATTGGTCAATATCGGGTTCACGCCGTGCCGTTAAAGGGGCTGAATATGATACAAGTATGCCTGCTTATGAACGGTTTTTACACGTCAAAGCCAGCACCAATGTACAAGTGATGTGTGGCCGTTGTTTACAAATGATGCCTTTAGCATTGATAGTTGATAGCACTTTACAAGTCTTTCAATCTGATGAAGCCGCCGATGAAGCGGCTTTAGCCGACCATTCAGAAGATTGCCCAGACCCCATTGTAAGCAGCCGACAGTTTGATTTAATTGCACAAATTCAAGAAGAGCTATTGTTGGCAATTCCTGAAAATCCTGTGCATGATGAGCTAAACGAATACGGCGTAGCGTGTACTGTACCGACTGATATGGCTACTAAACCAATGTCTTTATTTGCATCAGCGTTGGCTGAACAGTTAAAGATTAAAAACTAATATTATGAATTTTAAATTTTAAATTTTAAATTTTAAATTTAAAGCCATAATTGTCTGTATTCGCCTTTTTCATCATAATCATGCGCTTGTTTTTCAATATTAAATACTCTGCTAGGTCTGGGGTCATTACCCACACCTGCGATATAAGCCCAGTTGCCCCAGTTACTGCACACGTCATAATCAATTAATGTGTGTTCAAAATAGGCCGCACCCCATCGCCAGTCTAGCTTTAAATGATGACAAAAATAACTAGCCACGTTTTGCCTGCCTCGGTTACTCATAAAGCCTGTAGCGTTTAACTCACGCATATTGGCATTGATAAATGTGTTCGGCGTATTGCCATTAATCCAATTTTGCAGGCTTTGTAATGCAAACTTATTGGTTTTATTGGCAATAATCGGTTTAACTGATTGAGTATAAGTTTCTTGATGAATCCCCGTTATTTGAAACAATTGCGTTGGATACTTTACAAATATAAACTGAAAAAAATCTCGCCATAACAATTCAAACTGCAACCAATAGGTAGAATCATTAGCCGCATAAATATCTTCGTACTGTTTAATGTGCTTAAAAATAGTCCTTGCTGATAAACACCCTAAAGCCAGCCAAGGCGAAAACTTAGACGAATAATTTGCACCCATTAAACCATTGCGGGTTAATTTATAAGTAGATAAACTCTGTGTCTCAAAAAAATAATGTTTTAATCGGTTCATTGCTGCGGTTTCACCGCCTTTAAAGGGTAGCACTGCCCTTGTATCTATCGTTTGTTTTAAAAGCCCAAGGCTTGCTAATGTAGGTAAATCAGACTTAGGCAATGTCGGTGAATGAATACGTACAGGTGGCTCAAACACGCTACGTATAGTCGATTGTTTCTCAACGGCTCTTCTAAAATTAGTAAATACGTCAGGCGTATTGGCAGATTCAAAAGGCAAGTCTTGTGGGTGATACAAAGTATGGGTGTGGTATGTATTCAAGATACAACCCTGTTTTAGTAAAGCGTTTTGTACTTGGCGTTCAGTGTTTATTTCTTCATAGGCAATTTCTGCTTTGGCAAACACTGCTTGGGCGTGATACATTTTTGCAATATTAAGCAGTTCTATTTCAGGCTTGCCATGCACAACCAGTAAATCTGACCCTAACCGTTGCAAGTTTAATTTTAAATCCTCTACAGATTCTAATAAAAACTGTGCTTTATACGCCCCCGTTTTTTTAAATCCAAATGCGGTTTCTTTAAAGTGTGCTTCATCAAAACAATAAACAGGCACAATGTACTCATGGCTTGCCAAGGCTTTAATGAGTGTTTCATTGTCAGCCAGCCTTAAATCGGTTTTAAACCAAACAATTGCTGTTTTTGTCATATTGGGTTATTTTAATTCTAAGCTTTTAAATTGTTCTAATAAACGATATACATCTGTACTTGGGTTTTTATTGTTGTCTTTTTCGGCTTCTAGTTTCGCCCACTGTGCGTTAGCAATTGCCGTGTCTAGTCTACCTTTCAATTGTTTAAATAAACCTTTTGTATTTGCCCTGCTTTTATCGTAATTAGCCATACCGTCTTTTTTATTTAAATCAGTAATGACTGCTTTTGAGCCAGCTTTTCCTTGAGTGTATCCAGGACGTTTTTTTTCAAAATGCAACAATAACCAAAATTCAAAGCACGGATAAGAAGCAATAATTTGTATGTTATTTTTATTGTTTTTTGCTAATTCCAATGCAGCATCAAAATTCCCATGTCCATGTTCATCACCACCATCAATACAACAATAAATTTTATCGTATTCATTTTGCTTTTTAATCGCAAATTCAACTGATTTTTTAGGGCAAGTATCTTCGTGTTTAACTGTAATATTTGGTAATCTATAATCATGTTTAGCTTCATCAAAATATACCTTAGCAGATTCACTGTCTTCACACAATATCAACAGTTTTGGTAGTTGCTCAATAGAAGGGAGTTTACGTTCAAAGGGTTTATTTTTATTAGCCATAAATCCTCCACTTATAACAACACTGGCAAGGCACGGTAACGGCCTTGATAATAACGTTTTTCTATGTCTTCGCCTTCACTGCCTTTGTATTCATACAGGCTAGTCATTCGGCTTGAACCTTGACGGGTTCGTTCAACAAACCAAACTTGGTCACGGCGTAAGATTTTTTTACTCATTAAATGAGTATCATGCGTAGTAAAAATAAGCTGTGAATTGTTTGGATTATTAGATTGTTCTTCCACCAATTTTGCAACAATTTCAGGGTGAAGGCTGCTATCAAATTCATCAAAAATAAATACTTTAAATCTTGTTTTAGACAGCTCCCATAAAGGTGCAAGCGTAAATAAATTTTTAGTGCCGTCTGATTCATCTTCAAAATCAAGCTCAACCAATTTTCCACCTAAATCATGCGTCATCTTAGTTTCAACAATATCAATTCCAAGAATGTTTTGGGATTTTGTAACAGCAATATGTGTAATGGGGATATCCGCACTGGATATCAAATGAACAGCTGCCTCTAATGACTTTGAATTATTGACTGAAAATTCTTGCGTTGCTTTTGTAAACGGTTTCATGTCTTGTACACCCGTAATAAACAAATTTTTAAACCATTCAACAGGCTGCTTTAACTGTTTAAATGTGTCGTTACTATTAGCAGCCGCTTGTTTGATAAACAAGGCTTTACTGGAGACTAAGTTTTTCCACAGTTGATGTAAAGCAGCATCACCTTCTAATTGATTATCAAAATAATAATCATCAGTCAATGTGTTGGTGTTATATTGGCGTTCAAATAACAACACCTCTTGCCCCAAAGGGTAATAATTCAACCATTCTTTAATTACCCGCTCTTGTGTCAGCCACAAACCAAATTCATAACGCATGTCTGCCTGAATAAAAGCGATACAAAACTTTGATACGGTATCAGTGGGTTCATTTAATTTAAAGGGTTGTACATTGAATGCTTTGCGTTCAGCCTCTGAATCTCTAAAAATATTTTCTAAAGTGCTTAACGCTTTTACAAAATTACTTTTACCAGACGCATTAGGGCCATAAATTACGGCCGTTTTAAGCAAAGGCGGTAAAGCATCTTTTTTTAAGTGTGTTTTAAACGTGTTGCATGTTTTTCTTAAACGCGGAGCGGCGACCATAGAAAATATTACCTCTTCATTAAATGAACGGTAATTACTGACTTTAAATTCAATCAACATACACACCTCTGACAGCACAATAACAAATCAATTTAGCAATAGCTTTAATTGTAATTGAAACAACACCCTAATTGATTAATAAAAAACCCCATAAAGTGTAATACTGTACGGGGGTTTTATAGTTTATTTAATTATTTTAAAAGGCTTTAATCACAACTGGTTTTTGGTCTTTTATAGTTAAACACTCACCTGTTTTTAAACTATTTAAATCATTTGAATTCGCTTTAAACAAATTTTTTAAAGTTTTAGTGCTTATGGCATTGGTATTAAAACACACAGGCAAACCAATATTTTCTAAATAATCATCAGCTTGTCCGTCATAATCACTAGGACTTTGTGATGCTAATATAGCCATTGCACCCTTAGAGCGGTGTAAACGCACAATGTTGCTTAATGCTTTATGCTTTGAATCCAATAAATTTCTTGCTTCATCTATAGCTAAAATATATTTTAAACGCCGATTGTCTTGCGAATCACGTTGTGATTCCGTTTGTTTTTTCAAATATAAATTGAACGCATCTAACAATAAATAAACACACACATTTTTAACGCTATCTTGTGCATGAGCAAAAGTAATAATCCAACTTTTAGAAAAAAACTCTTCTGGTGATAACGTTGGTTCAAATGTTTTATAACTTGTTAAAGTATCTATTAAACTAGTAACGCCATCTTCTTTTAATTTATTTTCAGCATAATACTCATCAAGCCACTCTTTAATATTTGCTAAAGACATTTTATTTGCTTCAGCAAAGTGTGGCAATAACGCTTCTTTTAGATGCTTTTCTTGCACCGCCCCCAAATTAGCACCCAGCTTAAAAAGAATCTCACGAAAAGCGAGTACTGAATTCATTGCAGCAGTTTCAGTATGGTTTGAACCATAAAAAAAGTCTAATGGAATTGAATCACTCGGCACATTTAAAACCGTAGCCCCCATAGACTCAATAAGTGCTTGATTAGTAGCTAATTCTCCTTTGCCTAAATCTAATAAAATTACAGGTATTTTTTTATCTTGTTTTTTTATTCCTTGTAAAGCTTGCAGCATAAACCTCGTTTTGCCTGAACCCGACTTACCCATAATTGCAATATGAGGCGCAGGCGAATCTTTGGCATTTATGACCCAATTAAATGGTTCACCATTGCCTTGCTTACCAACATTAATTGAAATGGCATAACTTCCCGATACATTTAAATCATGTATGTCATTATTGATATCATCACCGATTAAAATTGAATCACTACTTTTAATACGTGATTGATTAGGTAGGTTTGCCAAGTCTGCCAGATTATCTATAAATAATTTATAAGGGTCTTTTGATTCTTTTCTATAAGGATCTTGATTGTAGTCATTAGCATTATCTTCAGCGTTTTGCCAATTCTTCCATAATAAATCTGCACCACGATTCCAGTGACGGGTAACTGTTTTTTGTAATAAAGCTAAATCCTTAGACGAAGTTGGATCGTGTCGGTGTAAGTTGTCTATTAAAAAAGTAAGCCATATATTTCGTTCCCTTTCTGATGTTCCGAATAATTGCTCACCTTTTAAAGGGCTAGAACCTGAGTTATGTGTTTTGCTTTCAGGAAAAGTTTTTAACACCATAGAACGCCCAATTGCCAAACGGGCTATTTGATAATTAGTCTTGAACCCCAGCTGTAATTTTAATTTATCGCAAAAATCTTTTGTCTCTGCACTACAACTAAAGCTTGCCCCAGCAATATCACCCATTGATAAAGTGTGTTTATCATTTGATACATTCATGCGTTTACTCCAAAATAGCTATTTTCTAATACCGTGGTTTCATCAAAACCCAATTCATCTAACTGTTTACGCAATAAAAATACCTTACTGACTTTATTTTTAATATTTTGATAAACATCAAATGTAATTTCAGTGTTTTGTGACAAAATAATAATTTGCCGTCCTTGTTGCCCATTTGTCCAAAATTCCAATAAATTTTGACGGTGTGATTCATCAAGACGGCCCGCAGGTGTATCGGTTACAAATGGGACTAATTTTGAAGTAGCACTGGCTAATCCTGCTAATAACGCAGTGGCTAAAATTTGTTGTTCACCTGCTGATAACTGCACAATATCAACGGTATCACCTTTGTGGTTTTTGACAAAAATATTTACTTTACTGCTACCGTTTCTATCGGTGGTAGGTTCAATGTCAATTGAATACGGTTTGTTTTTTGATGATAATTGATGATGTGCCTCCGTGGCGGCTTCGGCAATTAATTTAATTTTTTGACCGTAAATGCTGGCTTGATTTAATTGCGTTAATTCATCTAACGCTGAAAGCAGCTTCTTAGCTTTATCATATAAATGAGTATCACCAGCACCATCACGTATTTGTTTTTGAACACGTTCAAAACTAGCATTAAGGTTGTGATGGTCTTGTTCTTTGGTATTAATGGCTCGCTTTAAACTGCCTTCTTCATTGTCTAACTTTGAGATTTCGGCATCAGCTATTTCTAAATCAGCTTTAATTTCATCATGTCGTTCGCTATTACCCGTAGATTGAAGATTGTTATATTGTTTCTGTAAGCTGTCTAATTCTGCTTTCCCATAGTTCTTTTTATTGTATACATCATAGAACTCACTTAAGCCTAAACCAATGTCTTGGTTAATCGCTTCAATGGTTTGTTTACGTGATACCTCACTATCACCAAACTGTACATGAATGATTTGAGTATCTAGGTTAAGGTTTGTATTGTTTGGATAGTGTAAACGTTCCCATGCCTTTATTATTTTGTCATTTAAAGTTAGTGATTGTTTAAGTGATATTGGAAAATCTTCCATTTCTTCATGAAAATACTCTAAAAATTCTTTTTTTCTAGGCTCTTCATTTTTTTTATGTCCGTCTAAAATTAATTTTTCGTTTTCTGCCTCTAACTGTATTACGATTTCTTCACATAAATTGTGTCCACCCATCAACATAAATGGCAGCTTATCTGTCAGCATATCGTTGAGCTTAGTATTTAATGCTTTAAGTTCATTCTCTTTAAAATTTAGTTGTTCAACTAATTTTTTTGTACTTTCAACACTAGACGAACCCCCACCCATTTTTGCTTGCTCATTCTGCAATGATTTTCGTCTTTGTTTTTGTAAATCTAAAGTATTCTTTATATCATCGTATTGTTTGTTAAGTTCCGTCAGTTCTTGGGCTAACTCTTGAATTTGACTTTCTTTTTTAAAGTGTTCGTTTTGTTGCTCAATACGCCCTTTACCTTCAGGAAACATTTTTCTGTTTTTACTGGTTTTATATCCTTTTAGACTTTCTTTTAAACCCATCAATACATCTACACCCAATAAAGCTGAAACACCCGTCATTAAAGAACTATGCAGACCAACTGTCAGCATATTTCTAACTTTTTCACCATCAAAAAAGAAAAATTCTGCTTGATTTGCAGGCAAAAAATAAGCATCTAAATACTCTTCTAAAGTGTCTGAATGGAGTGGTTTTTCATTTTTATTACAAATTTCTTTAAACTTTATATTGTCTAGTTGAGATTCATAAATACCTTTTATATTAAAAGACCAAATACGCTCAACTTCAAAGGCGTTTATTGCGTCATAATGCCATTTCACTTTAATGCTCATTTTGCTAGGTCTATTATTGGTAGCTATTTTTTTATTGAGGGCTGCATTTAAAAAAGTGCTATAACTTTCTGATACATTTTTATCAATTTGAACACCAGCACGGGCTAACCGTGTCAAAGCCTCTTTACCATATAAACATAAATACAAACCTTCTAAAAAACTGGTTTTACCTGCACCGTTTTCACCGCCGATTAAAACAATATTTGTCTCACTATTTGGCGGTGGAAAATCAAGTTTTTGTTTGGTATAACTTTTAAAATTATTAAATTCAATGCTTGCAATCCAAGACATAATAAAGCTCCTTGTATTTTTATTATTTCTAAGATTCTAAAATTTCGTCAAATCGTTCATGTAAAGCCTGCTTACTGTTAATACTAGATTTACTGTCTTTTTCCCGTTGTGCAGCCACTAATTGTTGAACAATATCGGGTCTAACACCATATTTTTGACATACTGCCTCAAACACTTTTGTGGCTGCCTCACCGTCCCACAAAGCAATATGACCAAGGTAAATTTCACTCATAACGTTCTCCATGTTTAATAATATCATCAGCCCATTTACGGTGTATAAAATCTAATTCTTCTTCCGTAATTAATGGCTTACCGTATTGGGCTTGTACGAAAAGTAGTTTATCTAAAATCATTTTTCTAGCCGCTACTGTAAATGGCCCTGGAATATGTTTACCCGAAGTATCAAATTGAACTTTGCCATTACGCCGTTCTACCTGTCTATACTTTGGGTCATTGCGAATAGTTTTTATCCAATCTCTAAAATCGGCTAAGGCTTGAACTTCGTTATGTCCAATATCAATAAACCCCTGCATACTTTTGTCTTTATTAACAACTGTACACATCCAACACCCAAAACGGCTTGAATTAGTACCACAACCAGGTGCTTCTTCTTGAGACAAAATAACAGGACATTCTCCACCGCCTGCATCACGGTATAACTTAATCAAATCGGTATGTGTCCCGCCCCAAGGTGGTGAATATGCACCCAAAGTCTCCCATACATCATCAATACTCATATCCACAATGGGTCGATAAATCAATGCACCAGGCAAACTGGTATGAGGCGTTAAATGACTGGATTCATTATTTTTATGCCGTTCAATTGCAGCACGCCTAGAAGAACTTTCATCTTTACGTACACCCAAAACAACAATGGCTGCACCGTGTTCAGAGACGTGCTGTTTAATATAACTGCTAGTAGGGTCAATTTTTAGGCGACTAGTACACCAACGCATGGTTTGATTCGGGCTTGGATAACCACTACCAATCAATAAAGACCAAAAAGTATCTTTAATTTTAGGCCGAGTAGTTACAACAGTAACAGGTAAATTTAAAATTTTAGAAAAATTTTCCAGTTGTCGCTGTACTTTTTCTAAATGTGCAATAACAAATGGACTTTCAACCATTGTGTCATTAGAAACGATATGAATAGGTCGCTTGCGTAAATTAGGAGGCGTATCGTACAGTGCTTGCATTACAGCATGTGCAACCACTGTACTATCCTTACCACCAGAAAAACCAACTATCCATGGATAATTTTGTTTGTCGCAGAGATACTCTTGCGTTATTGATTCAACCAGCGTGTCCCAACAAAAAATATGTTGGCTGTTGGCTGTTGGCTGTTGGCTGTTGGCTGTTGGCTGTTGGCTGTTGGCTGTTGGCTGTTGGCTGTTGGCTGTTGGCTGTTGGCTGTTGGCTGTTGGCTGTTGGCTGTTGG
>JBEDNN010000079.1:0-17880 GCA_041170585.1 Pseudomonadota bacterium
CGAAGCATTAGAGTTTGCCGAAGCATTAGAGTTTGCCGAAGCATTAGAGTTTGCCGAAGCATTAGAGTTTGCCGAAGCATTAGAGTTTGCCGAAGCATTAGAGTTTGTACTTAGACCACCACTTTTCGTTAAAAATTCATATGCATTATTAATCTCTCGTATTTTAATGGCTGATTCTACACTATTGTTTTTATCTGGGTGGTGTTTGAGAGCCTCTTTTCTGTAGGCTCGTCGAATTTCAGCAAGTGTCGCATTAGGTGTAACCCCTAGAGTTTCACGTGCAGACTTTTCAAGAGCCAATCTTTTATAATTTACGTTACCATGGTCAGGTCTTGCATTTGAATTGTTAGTATTTGCTGAAGGATTAGGCCTTGTACCTGAAGCATTAGAATTTGCCGAAGCATTAGAGCCATTAAAGTTTGCTGAAGGATTAAATGGTATGGAGTTATTGGTAGTTGCAGTCGGTGGATTAGTATTATTTGGCATCCCTTTTGTTACAATACCTCTAATAAATCGCCCCACTCTTTGTGCAGTATCTCTAACGTAAGGCTGATGCGGTGTTGTAGTCCGCGAAGTCATGGCCATACCCACACCTGATTTTGTTGTACCTGCTGTCAATAATGTACCAGCAAAATTGGCAGAGTTAGCAGGAACCCAAGCGATTAAAGCGGTTAAAGTAATACCAAATCCTGCTTGAATCACAGATTCTTGTAGTTCAGAAATAACATAACTACCTACAGCACTGTTCATATAACGAGACCCTACGGCTGCAGCTGAAAGAGTCGATAAAATAGCTAAAAAAGAAAAAGTTACTTTAGTGCAGATAGTAATGGTTACGATTAAAACCCCCATTTGAACGCTTGCAGCAAACATCATATTAAACCAACTGTGAAAAAATTCCCGCGTTACTTTGTACAACATACAATACAACGCCAATGGAAATAGCCCAAGCCCCGTTCTAACCATTAACTCATTAATTAAAAGCATAATGCCTGCAGTAATTTGCGGTGCTACATCAGATACTAGTGCCATAATAAAAGCAGTCGTTTGTAGGGGGGCACTGATATCTTTCATAACGGGTGCTACAGTCAGTAAGTTAGATATGGCAAAAGCCGAGTTCATTAATAATAGTTCAATAGCCACCTTTTCACCGGGTGTTGTGGCTATTAGTGGTGTTGGAGAAAGTCCTAAAAGAATTGAATCACCTGGGGTAATTAGGTTGCCTGTAGACCATTCACCTGGGGCTGTTTGCATAGCCCCCGTTAAACCATCAATTATCATTCGGCGTAAAGCCCTGACAACCCCCAATGCAGTCTCTACATCAACAGATACATAGTACAAAACTATACTCACAATAAAAAAATGATAAAACAAATCACGTAAACTTGGGTTAGGCACTGCTTCAGTAGATTTTTGTAAAATAATCATGTATCCATAGTGCATAATATACATAGTCTCAATGGCTATGGCAATCTTTGCTATTGAATCACCAAATTTACCGATTGCTGCGTCTACAACGATACTGTAACTATCTAAAATAAAAGAAGAAATTAATTGAAATATGGGGTAGGCAAACGAATCCATAAATATTCCTGTTTAATTTATATTTAATTTATATTTATATTTATATTTATATTTATATTTATATTTATATTTGGTAGTGTTCAAATAGCACTGATGCAAAAATTTAATAATTAAGAAGTAACTAGTAAAATCAACAGCATACAACATATCAACATAAATACTGTAAAAGTTAAAATTTAACATTACCTTATATTTAAATATAAATTTAAATTATTTTATTCAAGGTACAACTTAAAAATACTAATTTAAAAAATACTATTTAAACATTTAATAAAATGATATGTGCAATAATAGCGTTTTAAACCATAAATTGGTAAGTGTTTTACATTTAATTAAAAGTATAAAATGGCTGCCTCATAACTAAGAGTATTCTATGAAAAAAAGCATTCACCCAAATTTTCGCGAAGTATTGTTTTTAGATGTGACTAACGCTAAAAAATATATCATTCGTTCAACTTTAAGCAGTAAAGAAACCATTGAACATGAAGGTAAAACTTACCCTTTGTTTAAATGTGATTTAACTTCTAGTTC
This sequence comes from Pseudomonadota bacterium, assembly GCA_041170585.1. Lineage (GTDB taxonomy): Bacteria > Pseudomonadota > Gammaproteobacteria > Burkholderiales > Burkholderiaceae_C > JBDLSY01. Next base: position 2,116 of record JBEDNN010000079.1, read on the forward strand.
GCATCCCTTTTATACGGGTGAGCAAAATAAAATCGTTGATACAGCAGGCCGTGTTGATCGATTTAAACAGAAATTTGCTAAAATGACTGGTAAAGCATAAGTATTTACTTTTTACTTAACTCCATTTAATTTAGCTTTTTTAGTTTAACCACTTGTTATTTTAATTAAAAAAAAATTTTTTTAAAAATTAATTAAAAAATTAATTATTAACTTAACATTTTACTAAATTATTAAAATTAATTTACATTAGTTTACTTAAATATAAGCAGTAGTAAAAATCCGTTCGTAGCGCGGCTTTTTACTACTGCTTACTGCTTAAAGGCAATACGTATTTTATAAAAATATTTGTTTGATGCTCAACACAATAACGATATTAAAGGTTTTTCATGCTAGATATTCAACAATTACGTAAAGAGTTACCGTTAATTGTCGCTTGTTTAAGTACACGCGGCTTTGTATTTGATACTAACACTTTTGAATCACTAGAAACGCAACGCAAAATATTACAGGTTAATACAGAACAATTACAAGCTCAACGCAATAGTTTATCTAAACAAATTGGCATATTAAAAGCAAAAAAAATAGATGCCAGTGATATTTTGGCTCAAGTATCTATTGTAAGTAATGAGCTTACACAAAATGAACAAGCACTGAAAACTTTACAAAATCAGATTGAGTTGTTTTTGTTAGACATACCCAATATTCCACATGATTCAGTACCTATTGGACTCAATGAACATGATAATTTAGAGTTGTTACGTTGGGGTATTCCCCGCGTGTTTGCTGATGGATTCATACCGAAAGACCACGTTGATATCGGTGCACCGTTAGGTTTAGACTTTGATACAGGTATTTTATTAACAGGTTCTCGCTTTGCTGTGTTAAAAGGTGGTATTGCAAAACTACACCGTGCCTTAGCAGCGTTTATGTTAGAGATGCATACCACTGAACATGGCTACACCGAATACTATACACCTTATATTGTTAGTGCAGAAACACTGCTGGGAACGGGTCAATTACCCAAATTTGAAGCAGATTTATTTGCGGTTAAAAAAGGTGGGCAAGCCAGTAATAATGAATCGCTTTATTTAATTCCAACTTCTGAAGTTACCTTAACCAATACTGTACGTGGTGCGTTATTAAATGCAACTGATTTGCCCATAAAAATGACTGCCCATACGCCTTGTTTTCGCAGCGAAGCGGGCAGTTATGGGCGCGATACGCGAGGTCTCATTCGCCAGCACCAGTTTGATAAAGTTGAAATGGTACAAATAACCGACACTAGTAGCAGTTACGCGGCACTAGAACAACTGACCTTGCATGCCGAAGCAGTTTTACAAGCATTAGAGTTGCCTTATCGGAAAATGTTATTGTGTACGGGTGATATGGGGTTTAGTGCTAGTAAAACTTATGATTTAGAGGTATGGTTACCTGCCCAAAACACTTATCGAGAAATTAGTTCTTGCTCAAATTGCGAAGCTTTTCAAGCAAGACGCCTAGGTACTCGATATAAAAATTTAGCAGGTAAAACTGAACCTGTGCATACCTTAAACGGCAGTGGTTTAGCGGTAGGCCGTACTTTAGTTGCTATTTTAGAAAATTATCAAAATGCTGATGGTTCTGTTAATATTCCGACCGTTTTACAGCCTTTGATGGGTGGAGTAAAGCAAATATATGCTTAATTAAGCTAATTAAGCTAATTAAGCTAATATTTATATAACTTATTTATATATGATTTATTTATATATGATTTAATTTTTAGATTGTGAGTGTTCATGTCCATATTGTCTACCTTTAAAGCTTTATTTACGCGTCAAAATAATACTCATCATAAAACGCTTCTTAAAGACACGACTAAAACGAATTTTGTGCCAACTTCTATAGCGATGCCTATACAAGTGCAAACAAAATCTACCGTACCTGCTTTTGATGCCCAAGCTGTTCAGGCTGAATTAAATAGCTTAATTAATTTACCTAATAATGCACATAAAGATGAATTACTCATCGCATTTGCAACTAAAAGTGCAAGTACACAGCACCGCTGGCAAGCGGTACAAGCAGCGAGTCCTGCAGCATGGCAAACTATTTTGACACAAGTTGCACCACGTGACCGCCGTATATTTAAATGGGTTAAAACCAAAATAACACTCCAAAAATTAGCCCAAGTTAAAGCGTCTATATGGACTGATTTATCAAGTCGCTACCAAGCGTTGTTGTTAGCATCTAGTATAGAAGTTCGTCATTTTATTGATTTAGATAAAGCATTTGATAATGCACATGCTAAATATACCTTTGATATAAATATTCAAACCACTGTTGCCAAATGGCGCTTGCAGCTACAAAATCGTCTACAAACACAAAATGAGACGCAACGAACGGCTCAACGTCTACTGGCTGATATTAAACACATTTACTCTCTTGCACAATCAGGCGAATATGATACCCATTTAAATGTGCAATTAGACACAGCAGTTACTGCGTATCAAAGCTTACCTGTTGCTAACGGCATACTGGCTATTCAACGGTTATATGAAGAAATAAATACATTGTTACCTGTAGTAAAGACAACTCTGACGGAAGCGGCTATTGCAGCAAATCAATTAGTTGAAGTCAATCAGTTGGTTAAAAAAGCACAAGATTTTTCTCAACAAGACCCCATTAAGATTAACGCTATTGGAATAGCTGAATTAAAGCGTGCTTGGCAGGATAAATTTAATGGTTATGAGCTACAAAAACGTAACTTTGAAGCTGCATTAAATCAGGCTAATCAGCAATTATCTACCCATCAACTTCAATTAACAGAGTATCGTAACGGCTATTTAAATGAGTTAAGTAATAAACAAATTGCGTTAGCTACCGCTTTAGAAGCTGGACAAGGACAAGCGAGTATTGCATTGTTTGACGAAATAAATACCTATATTACTCAATCATCAACACTCAATGTACCTGCATTGTCTAGTGAGCAGTCCGCTGAATTAGACCGTTTATTGTCGCAAGCACGAGAAATACGTGATTTGTTATGGGAAGGTGCTGCATTAGAACGTGAAATAATCATTAATAAATTACAGGCTTTAGCGGATAAACCTTTAGTGGGTAAATTTCAAGAAGCTGCATTTAAAGAAGCTATGGAGGCTTGGAAAGCTATCAATGTTAAAGCGGGGAATGCCCCTAGTGGTGTTTATAATCAATTTAAAATGGTTAGTGATGCGGCATATACCCCGATTAAATTATATAAAGAGGGTATGCGACAAGTCAATACAGTGGGTAACGAACAACGTGAAACTTTACTCACCGAATTAAGCACTATTCAAACGGAAATTGATTGGAACACAGTGGATTGGCGTGGTGTAGAGGATTTACGTAAAGAAGCCCGTAAACAATGGCGTGAATGTTTACCTGCTTCTTATAAAGACCGTGATGCACTGTATCAACGTTTTGATGCAGTGATGCAGGTATTTGAAGAAAAATTATCCCACGCCCGTACAGCAGAGTTAACACGCAGAGAAAATTTAACGCAAGCAGCAAAGGCTTTAGACGGACAAACATTTGCCGAACAACACAGTCAAGCCCGTGAATTAATGGCCCGTTATAGCAGTGAAAGAATTAATGTATTTATGCCGCGTGAACTTGATCAGGCTTCATGGTTAAGTTTTCGTGCAGCCGTTGATGCTGTGTACACACGGCGTGAAGCAGAACGTCAAGCTGAAATTAGCCATAACACTCAAGCAATTACTGACTTAATTAATGCTAAACAAGCGGTTTTAACACAATTAAAAACGGTTTATTCCAACACACCCTTATTTAACGGCACTGAAAATGATTCATTTGAAAATAGCCCATTGATTCATAAGCCTTCTTTAGACGCTAAGTCGTTACAAGCCGCTTTAACTAAAGCTCAAAACGATTGGTATGAATTAGGCGATTTACCCCCTAATGCGGCACAAATAACGGATACTAATGTTGATTTTTTAATAAAAGATTGGCTGGCGACTCAAGCTGATGTGGTTACAAGCATACATAGTTTAAAAAATCACGAAAAACAAGCCCGCATAGTACGGGCATTCAATTTAGCAAAAGCACTAGATAGTATTAATAATATTGATGCTATTGATAATATTAATAATAGTAATCATCATATTAGCGATTTACTGAATATATGGACTGTTGCCAGTGAAGATAGCTTAATTAAACAGGCATTTATTACACGTATCACTGCTTTACAAAATAATAGCCTTATCGTATCTAATACGACTGAAACACTACATCAAGCATTATTAATCGCTGAAATTGCTAATCAAATAGAAAGTCCGCCTGCTTATAAAGCAAATCGTTTAGCATTACAAGTCCAATTTTTGTCTGATAAGCTCACTGGAACAAAGCAGCAAAACGCCGATACAGGGCTTATCGCATGGCTTACCGCTTTAGCATTGCCTAATAGTACTCAAGGTGAAGCAGGTGAACGCCTTGCTTTAATGATGAGACAACTGAATTGATAGTTTGCTTGGTTACTTTAAAAATAGTGAGAGGCTATAAAAACAATAAAAATTGGGGTAATGTTCAAATAGCACTGATACAAGAAATTTAATAATTAAGAAGTGATTAATAAAATCAATAAGACAATATACCAACATAAATACTGTAAAAGTTAAAATTTAACATTACCAAAAATTGTAAAACAACGTAAAAATTATAAAATAATAAAATAACGTAAAAAATTAAGCAACATCATCTAGCTAGCTTTTTTGTAAAATAAGACACTATGAACCCTATAGACCAGCACGCTAGTCCTATTAAAAAAAATGCATCTTCGGTACATGTGAGTGTTTTACTGTCAGAAACTATTACGCAAATTTTACGTACGCCGCGTGGTATTCATGGGACTTATATTGATGGTACATTTGGACGTGGTGGACACAGTGCTGAATTATTAAAGCACTTAAGCCCCCAAGGACGTTTAATTGCTTTAGACCGTGATATGCAAGCCGTAAATTTAGGGTTATCTTGGAACGATTCACGCTTTACTATGGTTCACAGTCCATTTTCACAGATGAATTTAGTATTAGACCACTTAGGTATTATGCCTAGACAGGTAGATGGTATTTTGCTTGATATTGGTGTGTCATCACCACAACTAGATGACGCAATGCGTGGATTTTCTTTTAATAAAGATGCCGCGTTAGATATGCGTATGGATACTAGCTGCGGACAAACTGCCGCCGATGTTGTCAATACTTTGAGTGAAAAGGCACTCACACAGCTATTTAAAGAATTAGGCGAAGAACCACATGCTGCCCGTATTTCAACAGCGATTGTATTAGCCAGACAAATAGCCCCGATTATTAGCACGTTAGAATTGGCTAATTTGGTTGAAGGTGTGGTTAAATTTAAAAAATATGGTTTTCATCCAGCTACTTTAGTTTTTCAAGCACTGCGTATTTATGTTAATGAAGAATTAACAGAGTTAGACCATGTATTAAAACACGCTGAAGACATTGTGTGTACTGATGGTAAATTAGCTATTATTAGCTTTCACTCTTTAGAAGATCGCAAGGTTAAGCAAGCCTTTCGCCCCAACCCTGTGAGTCCACAATTACGTCACTTACCCCGTCAAGACACACCACACCCGTGGAAAGAAATTGAGCGTATTAAACCGAGTGAAAACGAATTACGCGCCAATCCTCGTTCACGTTCAGCCGTACTGCGGGTTGCTCAACGGGTCGTTAATACAATTAATTCATCTACAGTATATTCACAATGAGGGGATTTAATGCGCTAAATATCGTTTGTATATTAATATTGGTTGGTACTTGTATGTCTTTGGTAACTAGCAGACAACAACAACGTTTAGATTTTTCTAAAATAGAGTCAGAAAAACTACAATTACGCCGTTTACAACAAGATTTTCAAAATTTAACGGCTACTCAACAGCAGCTTGAGCAGACTGAACGAATTGAACGTTTAGCCCGTGAAGAACGCAATATGGAACGTATTCCTGCGAATAAAACTTTGTTTTTAACTCAAAGTATTTTACGCAATCAAAGACATTCTAAACCTTATATTAAGGTAATTAAACCGTCTAAGCCTACGGTTGATTTACGTGTACCTGTGCAGGTACAGCCATGAAATCTTCAGCAGGTTCGCATCAGCCAACCCTTCGTCCAGTTTATCCGGTGAAGTATCCACCGCAATTTAAAACGAATGCTCAACCACGTTTATCGCCTTCGTCTTCTTTTAAGCCGCTACCTATTTCAAAACCCAAAACACCGACGGATTTTATAAAATCTAATATTAGATCACTGATTTTACAAAGCGTAGTCTTACTGTGTTTCTTGATTGGTTTAGGTAAATCGGCTTATTTACAATTATGGACACCTGCACATTTACAAGACCGTGGTGCAGTTCGTTATGAACGCAATATTATTATGAGTGCACATCGCGGTAAAATTTTTGACCGTAATAGTAATGAGATGGCAGGTAATATTACTACTTCAGCAGTATCTTTAGTAGGTTCTCAAGCCAAATTGACTGAATTACAAAAAGATCAATTGGCTGATTTATTAGATATGCCTCGTAGTGAATTAGAGGCTAAACAAAAACAAGCTAAATTAGGCTTTATTTACTTAAAGCGTCAATTAGACTTAGTAAAAGGCCGCAATATTCGTGAACAAATACGCGCATTGCGTATCCCCGGTATTACAGTAGACGATGAGTCACGTCGCCATTATCCTTTGGGTGAAGCAGCTTCGCAATTACTGGGGTTTGTCAATTTAAGTGGTGAGGCTGTTGAGGGTTTAGAATTTAAATTAAATAATACACTGTCTGGCACAGAAGGTTCGCGTCGTGTAGTGCGTACAGGCATTGGACGAGTCGTTGATAATTTAAACAATGATGAACCCGCCCAGCATGGTGAAGATATTACACTCACTATTGATAACGGTTTACAATACCTTACTTATGCTGAATTACGCAGCGCGGTTATCAATAATAAAGCCGAAGGCGGTAGTGCGGTTATGCTGAATGCTAAAACAGGTGAAATACTGGCTTTGGCTAACTACCCCAGCTTTGACCCTAATAAATCAGGCAAAAAAACCAGTGCAAGTATCCGAAATCGCGTCACAACTGATGCGTTTGAACCAGGTTCTACTATTAAGCCTTTCACTATGTCTTTGGCTTTGGATAAAAATATAGTCTCTTCCAAAACTACTGTGTCAGGTCTTCCGTTTATGGTAAATACCTTGCGTATTCATGACGGCGACCATATGCGTCCCAGTATGACATTGGCAGAAGTCATGCAATACTCAAGCAACGTAGGCATTGTACGTATGTCACAAAGGCTAAATGCTAAAGAAATGTATACTTGGTTTTCTAATATGGGCTTTGGTAAAGCCAATAAGCTACCTGTAGGCGGTTCTACTACGGGCTTACTGCGTCCACCCTCAAAATGGCAAGCTGAAGATAAAGCAACGGCTGCCTACGGTTATGGATTATCGGCCTCACTTTTACAGATAGCCAGAGCCTACACTGTGTTTACAAATCACGGGCAATTATTGCCAGTATCTTTGTTAAAAATAAATACTCCCCCACAAGGCGTTGCCGTTATGAAAGCAGATACCGCTGATTTGCTTAAAAATTATATGCGGTATGTGACTAGCCAACAAGGTACTGCACCCTTAGCACAAGTCGCTAACTACAGTACCGCAGGTAAAACAGGTACTGCCCGTAAACAAAAAAATGGCCAGTATTTAGAGGGGCAATATATTGCTTCATTTGTAGGATTTGCCCCTGCAAGTAACCCAAAAGTAATTGTGGCTGTTATGATTGATGCGCCTAAAGGAGAGCATTATTATGGTGGACAAGTCGCTGCTCCTGTATTTTCTAATATGGTATCTGCAGCCATGCGTATGATGAATGTTACCCCTGATAAACCAAACCACCCTGTGATGGTTGCCCCTGACCAGTCTAATGTATTAAAGGAATCAACTTTATGACTCATTCATATATATTGGGTAGTCCATTACACATCGCACAACAATTGCGTCGTATCGGAGATACAGATACACAATTATGCCAAGATAGTCGCCAGTTAAAAATCGGTGATATATTTGTAGCGTTTAGCGGTGATACCCATGATGGCCGTCATCATATAGCGGCTGCTTTAAAGTCGGGGGCGTGTGCTGTTTTAGCTGAAGCGGAAGGTTTAGCCACATTTTTAACGCCCGATATAGCGTCTAATCAAATTATTGCCGTTAGACATTTAAAACAAGCTTTAGGTGGTATTGCTGATGCATTTTATAATCACCCTAGTCAATTATTAGACACTGTAGCTATTACAGGAACGAATGGTAAAACAACTGTTGTTAATTATTTAGCACAATTATTAGAACAATTACAACAAAAACGGTGTGCAGTATTAGGTACTTTGGGGGCAGGGCTTTACGGCAAAGCATTAAGTACTGGATTAACCACCCCACATGCAAGCCAAGTGCATACTGTACTGGCACACGCTGTAAAAGCGGAGGCGGGCAGTGCCGCTATTGAAGCTACTTCAATTGGTTTACAAGAAGGCCGCTTAAACGGTGTGGCTATTGATGTCGCTGCACTGACGAATTTTACGCAAGACCATCTAGATTATCACGGCACAATGACTGCTTATGCAGCAGCAAAACGTAGCTTATTTGATTGGGCTAGCTTAAAAGTGGCGGTTATTAATATAGATGATGCTTTGGGTGTTGATTTATTGGGAAGCTTACAAATAGAGCGGCCTACACTTTGGCTTATCACAACTGGATTAACGACGACTGCTGATTTATATGCCAGTGATATTACTGTGCTGGCCAATGGAATGCAGTCATTTATATTGCATTATCAGCAACAGCAATACGCTATCACAGTACCGTTATTAGGTGTTTTTAATATCAGTAATATATTGACAGTTTTAGGCTGCTTACTTGCTTTAAACTATGATTTAGCCTTAGCCATTCGTTTGTTGCCTCATTTAAAAGGTACACCGGGCCGTATGGAAATAGTAAAAACGGCTGACTTAAAAACGCCTTTGGTACTAGTAGACTATGCACACACCCCTGACGGCTTATTAAAAGCTTTGCAAGCCTTGCAGCCCATTGCACACAAGCGTAGCGGTAAATTGCACCTTATATTTGGTTGTGGTGGCAATCGTGATGTAACTAAGCGGCCTTTAATGGGGGCTATTGCACATCAATATTCGGACACTGTGTGTATTACCAATGATAACCCACGTGATGAAGACCCAGAAACAATTGCAGCAGATATTGCGGTACGTGTACCTGATGCTGTGATTGAACTTGACCGTAGTCAAGCCATTAAACAAGTGATTACACAAGCAAATATTAACGATGTAATACTCATTGCTGGCAAAGGCCATGAAACGACTCAAACTATCAAAGGACATTCTTTTTTATTTTCAGATGTGTCTTGTGCTGAACAGGTATTAAGTACATTAAACAACTAAAAATATAAAAATAAGTAAAAAATAAGTAAATAAAAATTAAAATTAAAGATTAAAAATTAAAGATTATTAACAACAACGATTGAAAACAATGAAAAACATATCTATACAACAAGTATTAAGTTGGCTTACTGGTGCAACACTACACAGTAAAACGCATATTTCCTTAAAAAAAACGAGCTATGGTGTTAATACTGATACCCGTACACTGCGTACCAATAATATATTTGTAGCCTTAAAAGGTGAACGGTTTGATGGGCATAGATTTATTGGCTTTGCAGCACGCAATCAAGCCGCGTTGGCGTTGGTTAATTATGATAGCGAAGAATCAATTAAACAAGCCGCCAATGAGATGCCTTTTATTTCTGTTGCTGATACAGGCATTGCATTACAACAATTGGCAGCAGGCTATCGCCGTCAATTTTGCTTACCTTTAGCTTTAGTAGTGGGTAGTAATGGTAAAACGACTACTAAAGAAATGCTGAATAGTATTTTTCGTAGCCATTTAATGATACAGGGCAATGAACGGGCAGCCCATTCGACAACAGGCAATTTTAATAATGATGTGGGTCTACCTTTAACTTTATTAAAATTGAATGATTATCACCGTTTAAGCGTGATTGAATTAGGAATGAATCACCCTGGTGAAACAGCACAATTAGCTTCTGTTGCTGCACCAACTATTGCTATTATTAACAATGCTCAACGCGAACATCAAGAGTTTATGCACACTGTAGAAGCGGTTGCACAAGAACACTGTGCAGTGATTCCTGCCTTAGCGTCTGAAGGTGTCGTTGTACTACCCGCACAAGATGCTTACGTTCAAATATGGCGTGATTGTGCGGCTAGTCATCAAAAAAAGGTAATAGATTTTGCCTTGCATGTTAATGGTGATATGACACCTGCCTTAGTTACAGGTGAAATACACATGTTAGATGATAACCCTATCATACAAATCGTTAAAATAAATACCCCTTTAGGGATTGCAAAAATAAAACTTAATATTGCAGGTGAACACCACGCACGTAACGCTTTGGCAGCAACGGCAGCAGCCATAGCAGCCAATATACCGCTTAGCAGTATTGTTTTAGGCTTACAAGCGTTTGAACCTGTCAAAGGGCGTATGCAGCCCCACCATATTACTGTACTTAATTATGCACGTGATATTCAGTTAATTGATGATACATACAATGCAAATCCTGATTCAGTCATAGCGGCGATTGATATGTTAAGCCAGATTAAAAAGCTACAAACACGCAGTGTTTTAATATTAGGTGATATGGGTGAAGTGGGTGACCAAGGTATACTTTTTCATACTGAAGCGGGTTTGTATGCAGCAGCTAAGGGAATTTCAGTGTTATATACCGTTGGGGATTTAATGAAGCACGCACATAACGCGTTTAAAAACAGTACGGGTAATGGCGATAAACATACACAACACTTTGCTAATACGGCCGAATTACAAGCAGCTTTATTAGCCAAACAAACTTTACATAGCAATGATACAGTACTCATTAAAGGCTCTCGTTTTATGCGTATGGAATTTATCGTAGAGGCTTTACTTAATCAAAAATGATTGAATCAAAATAATAACAATAATAAATAATAAATAAAAATTAGGTATTGCTACTTAAAAATAGTTTTTGTATTTTTTATCTAAAATAAGCCTTATTTTTGCTAAGAAAATATTATAAATATACGAATTAACCATATTAAAGTAGCAATGCCAAAAATTAAAAATTACGTAAAAAATAGTGAAGTAATTTATTGCTTGCTCTTACGGGCTAAATAAAATAGCCACGCCGTTATTTTTGCGTAAGTTTTAAAAACAACAATACCGTCATAGGAGAATATTAATATGTTGCAGTGGTTAGCACAATTTGCGCCTGATTTGGCTTTTTTAAATGTATTCAAATATATTAGTTTTCGTGCAGTAGGTGCTTGTGCTACTGCGTTGTTTATTGGTTTAGCATTAGGCCCTTGGGTTATCAGACGGCTGACTGCTTTAAAAATTGGACAAGCAGTTCGTACTGATGGACCAGAAACTCACTTAGTTAAACAAGGTACACCGACAATGGGTGGTGTTTTGATATTGGCTTCTATTACTATTTCTACTCTATTATGGACTGATTTGTCCAATCGTTTTGTGTGGGTGGTGTTAATCGTAACACTTAGTTTTGGTTGGATTGGCTGGGAAGATGATTACCGTAAAGTCGCTAAAAAAGACCCGAACGGAATGCCAGCTCGTGAAAAAATGTTTTGGCAAACAGTTATTGGCTTGACTGCTGCTTTATATTTAGTCTTTACCGTTGCAACACCGAATGCTGAACAAAGTGCCGTATTATTCTTTAAATGGTTGGCTTCAGGTTTAACATTAGATTTACCCAATAAAGCTTCGTTAATAGTGCCTTTTTTTAAGACAATAAGTTATCCTTTAGGTGTTTTTGGTTTTGTACTGATGACTTATTGTGTCATTGTTGGTACTAGCAACGCCGTTAATTTAACTGATGGTTTAGACGGGCTGGCTATTATGCCTGTTGTTATGGTGGGTAGTGGTTTAGGCGTATTCGCTTATGTAGTAGGTCGGCCTGATTTTTCACATTATTTAATTTTTCCCTATATTGCTGGTGCAGGTGAAATGTCTGTTATTTGTGCCGCAGTTGCAGGGGCTGGTTTAGCTTTTTTATGGTTCAATGCCTACCCAGCTCAAGTATTTATGGGTGATGTTGGTGCTTTAGCTTTGGGTGGTTTATTAGGTACGGTTGCCGTGATTACTCGCCAAGAATTGGTATTATTTATTATGGGTGGTGTATTTGTCGCTGAAGCAGTCTCTGTCATACTACAAACGGGTTATTTTAAATACACTAAACGTAAATATGGCGTTGGGCGACGTATTTTTAAAATGGCTCCCTTACATCATCATTATGAAAAATCAGGCTGGAGTGAAACTCAAGTCACTGTACGTTTTTGGATTGTGACTATGATGCTTATTTTGATTGGTTTAGCCAGTCTAAAGTTACGGTAAAACTATGTCTTAATGTGTTGTACATAAAATGTAGTCAATAAAATACCAGCAAAATATACGAATAAAAATACGAATAAGTCATCACATACTATATGAATTTTTTAAACCATAAAACCGTATTAATTTTAGGTTTAGGCGAATCGGGCTTAGCCTGTGTTCAGTTTTCCGAACGGTTTGGTGCTTACGTAATAGCCGCAGATAGCCGTTCTAGCCCACCTAATTTGGCTCAAATACAGCAATTAAAAAATGTACGCGTTATACTAGGCGATTTTTCAGACACTCTATTAAATCATGTACCAAATAATATATTAAATAGCACATCAAATAATATACTAGATACGGTTAATACTATTGTCATTAGCCCAGGTATCAGTCCCTCAAGTATCAAGGCTTTACTGGTGTCAGCACAGCTAAAAAAAATTCCTATTATTAGCGAATTGGATTGGTTTAACAGTGCTTTATTAGAGCTAAATCAACAATATAATTATCACCCTATTGTGTTAGGAGTTACGGGAACTAATGGTAAAACAACGGTTACCGAACTGACTACGCATATTTGTAATGAGGCAGGCAAAGTTGCCGTTGCGTGTGGCAATATTAGCCCAGCCGCTTTAACAGCATTGATGTGTGCATTAGATAACTATATAGACCATAAAATACCGTTACCTATGGTATGGGTATTAGAACTGTCTAGCTTTCAGTTGCATTACACACAATTTTTAAGTTTAAATGCTGCTGCACTGTTAAACATTAGTCAGGACCATTTAGACTGGCACACAGATATGAATGATTATATTCACGATAAAATGGGTATTTTTAAATACTGTACTTTGAAAATACTTAATCGTGACGATTCAGTCTGTATGGCACTCATCAACACTGCGGATATACGTACAAATATAAAAACATTTGGCTTAGATAGCCCCAGTTATGAAGGTGATGTCGGACGTTATTTAGATGGCTTGATGTGGTTGGTTCAAGCACAAGTTGTATCAGAAGGTATTAATCATATAACCCCCCGTGGCAAAAAAATGGCTGAAAAAATGCCTACTTTGACTATACAGCAGCCTTTGATGCCTGTAGATGCTTTGTTGTTGCGTGGTACTCATAACCATTCTAATGCTTTGGCTGCTTTGTTATTAGCACAAGCTGCGGGAGTAGACTTTGCCAAAATATTATATGGATTACGTAGCTATAAAGGTGCACCTAATCGTTGTGAACTAGTCCGTATAATCAATGATGTAGAGTACATTAATGACAGTAAAGGCACTAATGTAGGTGCAACTATAGCGGCTTTAACGGGTTTATCGAAGCACAATCGCAGTTTAATATTAATTGTTGGTGGGGTGGGTAAAGGGCAAGACTTTTCTAGTTTAGCCATTAATATAACGCAACATTGTAAAGCGATTGTTCTAATCGGTGAAGCAGCTGTTGAATTAGAGCAAGCCCTTAAATTAATAGTATCTAGTGATTCTAATGGTTTTAATGATTTTAATGATTTACCACTGACTGATTTATCAGAATTATCGCTAATAATACTTCATGCAAATAGCTTAGACAATGCGGTTAAACAGGCATCAGAGCTAGCCAAAGCAGGTGATGCAGTGTTGTTGTCTCCAGCTTGTGCCAGTTTTGATATGTTTGATAATTATCTTCATCGTGCACAAATTTTTGTACAAGCGGTTAATGATTTATAGCTACTGACAAAATAATCAGTAAATAATAATAATAAATAATAAATAATAAATAATAAATAATAAATAAAAAATAAAAAATAAATTTTTATTATGTTGATGATAAAAGAATCTTATGTTTAAAGTGATTGTCCAATTTTTTATACATTTATTGTTGCCACAAAAACCATTAACTGCAACGAGGTTTCAACCTAAACCTTTATCAAAGGAAACACCTTTACGTGAGCAAATTGATGTACGCATTATTTGGGTGTTAGGTTTTTTACTTATTTTTGGTCTAATTATGGTGTACTCGTCTTCAATTGGTTTAAGTGAATTGCGTAGTATGCGCGACTTTCACCCTGGGCATTTTTTATTTCGCCAAACTTTATTTGTATTATTTAGTTTAGTGGTCGCTACGTTTATATTTCAAATGCCTATGTATCAATGGCAACACATTGCCCCATATTTATTTTTATTGAGCTTGTTTTTACTTGGTTTAGTATTGTTACCTCAAGTCGGTAAGCTGGTCAATAACGCCCGCCGTTGGATTCCATTGGGGCCAGTTATGCTACAACCTTCAGAACTAATGAAATTTGCAGTCATTGTATATACGGCACAATATTGTATTAATAAGCAAAAAAAAGGTGTGATTACGCGGTGGGTTCATGGTCTTTTACCAATGCTAATAATGTTATTCATATTGATGATTGAATTATTATTACAGCCTGATTTAGGGGCATTAATTGTTATTTGTAGTGTTGCTTTGGGTATTTTATTTTTAGGTGGTTCGTCAATTAAACCTTTATTAGTTATAGGATGTCTTTTTTTAGCCGCTGTTGCTGCTGTGATTGCCACTAGTCTTAGAGCAAGGCGTGTATTAGCATTTTTAAACCCTTGGTCACCTGAATTTATTAAAACAGAAGGTTATCAGTTGACTAATTCATTAATTGCATTTGGACGTGGAGAGTTATTTGGAGTTGGTTTAGGCAATAGTGTTGAAAAATTAACCCATTTATCTGAAGCACATACCGATTTTATATTGGCTATTATTGCTGAAGAATTAGGCTTTATAAGTGTGTGTATCGTCGTTGCGTGTTATATTTTTTTAGTATCACGGGCTTTTCGTTTGGGTCGTAAAGCCCAAGCCCAAGAAAAAATCTTTGAATCTTTAGTCGCACAAGGCATTGGTTTGTGGTTGGGCTTACAATCTGGTGTACATTTGTGTGTTAATGCAGGGGCTTTACCCACTAAAGGTTTGACATTGCCTTTTATTAGTTACGGAGGTTCGGCAATGTTTATGAGCTTATTAGCAATGGCTGTACTATTGCGTATTGATTATGAAGTCAGGCGAGATGTTAAAGGTATGACAGTTTAAATATTTAGGGTATTGATTAATCTTTTACTTAACCTTTGTAATTATCTTTAATTTTCAAATATTTTTTTAATTGTTTAATTGTTTGGCATTGCTACTTTAATATGGTTAAGTCGTATATTTATAATAATTTCTTAGCAAAAATAAGGCTTATTTTAGATAAAAAATACAAAAACTATTTTTAAGTAGCAATACCAATTGTTTAACT